>JBGQLV010000031.1:0-29331 GCA_041500225.1 Thermodesulfovibrionia bacterium
GCACCTTTGTAAGACACATGATATTCAGAGAGCCTGAATATTTTCATCAGTAACGATTGATAACATTGAATAACCCAATTCTGCTTTGTAAAGGTTTTTATGCATATATGCCTGCTTTGGTCATCAGATAAATGCAGTTTTTGGGTTAACCATTGTATTGAACTCGGCAATAGAGTATCATGTAAAGATGTTTGCGCCATTTGCGACAACGGGAATCGGAAGTCTGCCGCATACAGACTCTGAAGAGGCATGCAGACTTATTCTTGAAACATTCGACATACCTTTCTGGCCCCAGCTTCCAAATTTATCATTCCGTGAATCAATGATATCTCAGTACTCTGAAGGTATGCCATTTATAAAGATTGATGAGCAAAAGGAAATTACAAGAATAGAAAGAGATATGAGCGATGCTCTTACAAGATTCTACGAGATTTATTCGGAGGACTTGAAGCTTTCTGTTTCTGAGGGCTATGCAAAAGGGCTTTATACATTTATAGGATTGTTAAAAGATAAGAGGTTAAAAACCCTTAAAGGACAAATTACAGGCCCGCTGACATTTAGCCTCGGACTAAAAGACTCTGAAGGAAGACCAGTCTATTTTGATGAAGAGCTCCGGGAGATTTCCCTTATGTTACTTAAGACAAAGATTAGATGGCAAATAGAAATATTAAAGCCCTATGCTGAAGACATAATTATATTCATAGATGAGCCTATTCTATCTGCACTTGGCAGTACAAGTTATATTAGTGTAGATCCTAAAGAGGCTCTGAGGGTATTAAGGGAAATAACAGATGCCATTAAGTATGCAGGAGGTATTCCCGGGATCCATTGCTGTGGTAAGGCTGACTGGCCGTTGGTAATAAACAGTAATGTAAGGATTGTCAGTTTCGACGCATATGGATATATCGAGACAATCTCGATGTATCCGGCAGAATTCACAGAATTTCTCAATGGTGGTGGATACCTTGCATGGGGAATCATACCGACAACTGATTCAATAAGAGAGGAAAACCCTGACTCGATAAAGAGGCGTTTTGATAAAAGCATAGAGAGAATATCGAAGTTAATACCAGCAACCTTGTTATTATCAAAGATGATGCTGACACCCTCATGCGGCACAGGTTCAAGGAGTATAGAAGAAACAATAAAGGTGTTCCAACTGCTTGTATCTCTAAAGAAGGCAGTCTCGTAATGGTAAAACGCCCCGTGGTCTCCGACAACAGCACCTTCATATCCTTTGAGGGAATTGAAGGTACGGGTAAGACAATTCAATCGAGACTGCTTTTCGAATATCTCATAAAAAATGGATATAAAGTTATACTTACAGAGGAACCCGGCGCCACGCAAATTGGACTTAAGATAAGAGAGCTACTTCTCTCTGTAGAACATAAAGGGATGATGCCTATTGTAGAACTGCTGCTTTATAACGCTTCGCGTGCACAACATATCAAGGAAGTTATCCTGCCTGCAATAGACAAAGGTGCTGTAGTTATAACAGACAGGTTCACTGATTCTACTGTTGCTTATCAGGGTTATGGAAGGGGAATAGATTTAAATCTGATAAATTCCATTGAGAAAATAGTAACAACAGGTTTGCAGCCTCATATTACAATACTCCTTGACCTCGACGTAGAAATCGGCCTAAAGAGAAATAAGAGTATCAATAAAACGGACAGACTTGAACTTGAAGATATAGAGTTTCATAAACGGGTAAGGAGTGGTTATCTTGAGATTGCATCAAAAGAACCTGAGAGAATAAAATTAATAAATGCCTCAGAGGGTATAGAGGAAATACATAGAAAAATAGTTAACATAGTTATGGATTTTATTAACTAAAATGGCGTTCAGGGACATTATAGGACAGGACGGGGCAGTAAACATACTTCTCAGAACCATTCAGAGAGATAGGTTATCTTCATCATATCTATTTGCAGGAGAATCAGGCATAGGCAAGAAATTTACTGCCATTAATCTTGCAAAGGCAGTGAATTGCCTTAATCCTCCCACCCACCCTTTAGAAAAGGGGGGTGAGGGGGGATTTGATCAGGGAAGGTATGGAGAGATTAATGACTTGTCACTCATCGACTGCTGCGATGAATGTTCTTCATGCAAGAAGATTGATGCTGGAGTTCATCCTGACTTTTTACTCATTTCACCTGAAGGTGGTCAGATCAGGATTGAGGAGATACGGGCGATCAACGACATACTTTCTTTTAAACCGTTTGAGGGCAGGAATAAGGTTGTTATTGCAGATGAAGCAGATACTATGAATCCATTTGCAGCAAATGCATTTCTTAAAACTCTTGAAGAACCTCCAAAAGACAGCCTGATAATTCTTATATCATCAAACCCCGACCGCCTGCCGGATACAATAAGGTCTCGATGTTCAAAGGTAAACTTTACGCCCCTTTCTCACGAGGCATGCAGAAAAGTTATAGAAACAGTCAGAAGTCAGGAGTCAAAAGATTCAAAAGACTCTCGACTCTCGACTCTCGTCAGGCTCTCGATGGGAAGGCCAGGTCTTGCAGCTTCTGGAGACCTTATAGAAGAGAGGGCATGGTTTATACAGCTCCTGAAAGGGATGCTAAATGCAGAAAAAGATGGTTGGACATCTAAAGAAGAAATGGAAAGATGGTTCGATCTTTTACTTATCCTGTTCAGAGATATGGCTATAATAAAGATAACTCAGGATGAAACAAACCTTATTAATATTGATTTTAAAGACTATTTAAATAAGTTAAGCAGCTCGATAGATTTAAAGGTTATAATAGAAAATTACCAGAGATTAAATACCTTAAAGGGGTACTTCAATTTCAATTTAAACAGATCCCTTACATGGAACTATACAGGTTCTTTACTGAGAAAGACAATGGATGTTAAATATGCCTGAAGTAATCGGAGTACGTTTCAAACCCTGTGGAAAGATATACGACTTTGAGGTAAACGGTATAGATGTAAACAAGGGTAACCTTGTAGTCGTAGAGTCCGAGCTCGGCCTCAATATAGGTAATGTCGTTACAGAGTGTCATACAGTAGAAGAGAATGAAAAAAAGCTGAAAAAGATCATCCGTAAGGCAAGTGAAGAAGACCTTTATCAGAGACAAGAAAACAAGAAACTTGAAATAGAGGCCAGTGATAACTGCCTTGAGAGGATAATGGCCAGGGGGCTCCCGATGAAGCTTATCTGGACAGAAGTAACCCTTGACAGAAGGCGTATTATTTTCTATTTCACTGCGGAAAAGAGGATTGACTTCAGGGAGCTCGTCAAAGACCTTGCTGCAAAGTTTAAGACGAGGATTGAGATGAGACAGATAGGTGTTAGGGATGAGGCAAAAATAATAGGTAGTTTGGGGATATGTGGAAGGGAAGTATGTTGCGCAAGATTCCTTACATCATTTGAACCTATATCTATCAAGATGGCAAAGAGGCAGGAACTTGTCTTGAACACGGGCAAGTTATCCGGAGTCTGCGGAAGACTCATGTGCTGCCTGGGATTTGAGTATACTGAGATATCTCCAGAAGACGTTGCCCTGACAGAGGAAAATTCTATGTCTATCTCCGAAGATGCAGAGCCGCTTGAAATGGTTGTCACCTCAGGTGACATTATCGAAGGAGTAGAAGAACCCGTAGCCAAACCCGGTATCGTCGGGATCGACTCGCACCGAGAGTCGCAACGCCCAGCGCCTCAATCTGAACAGCAAGAACATAAAGAAAAATACAAGAAGTTTAAAAGGCACAGGAGAAAGCGTAAGAGAAAACTTACTAACCAGTGAGAAACAAGTTTTTCATTACCACACCAATATATTATGTAAACGACATACCACATATAGGCCATGCATATACAACTGTGGCAGCCGATATACTTGCGAGATATAACAGGTTAAAAGGCAAAAAAGTATTTTTTTTAACAGGTACTGATGAACACGGCCAGAAGGTCGAAAAGGCAGCACAGGAGAAAAACCGAACACCAAAAGAGCACGCTGACCTTATGGTGGAGAATTACAAAACCCTCTGGGCAAAACTTGATATCAAAAACGATATTTTCATACGCACTACAGATACAGAACATGTAAGGACCGTACAATCGATGCTGCAGAAGTTATGGGAAAAGGGTGAAATAGAAAAAAGGCCATATTCAGGGTGGTACTGCATACCGGATGAACGTTTCTGGACAGACAAGGAAGTCGTAAATGGCAATTGTCCGGATTGCAAAAGGCCTGTTGAGCATATTGCCGAGGAAAACTACTTTTTCCTGATGTCAAAGTACCAGGAAAGGCTTTTAAAGTATATTGATGAAAACCCGTATTATATACTTCCAGAGACACGGAAAAATGAGGTTCTCGGGTTCTTAAAAAAAAACCGGCTGGGTGACCTCTGCATATCAAGACCAAAGCACAGACTTTCCTGGGGTATACCACTGCCTTTTGATGACGGCTTTGTAACCTATGTATGGTTTGATGCGCTTGTAAATTACTACTCGGCGACAAAGTATCTTGCAAATACCTCCTTATCTCTTGCCCCTGAAGAAGATTGGTGGCCTCCCGAACATCACCTGATAGGTAAGGACATCCTAACAACACATGCCATTTACTGGTCATCTATGCTGATGGCACTTGAATTATCCCTGCCACAAAATATCTTTGCACATGGGTGGTGGACTGTTGGAGGGAAGAAGATGTCTAAGTCGTTCAGTAATGTTGTTGATCCTGACAAGGTTGTGGATAAATACGGTGTTGATACTTTCAGATACTTTCTTTTCAGGGAAGTACCATTTGGTCTTGATGGAGATTTTTCTGACCAGGCAATGATAAAACGTATCAACACTGATCTTGCAAATGACCTTGGAAATCTTCTAAACAGGACACTGGTGATGATCGAAAAGTATTTTAAAGGAAAAATCCCTCAGCCGCCTCCTTATGACATCAACGGATCAGTTGATGTACTGAGAGAAATTCACCTTAAAAATAGCGTAGAAAACATTAAAGGAGATTTCGATGATTTAATGGAAAAATTATCGTTTGGTCACGGCCTCAATAAAATCTGGGACGCAATTAATGATGCAAACAAATTAATCGAAGATGAAGCCCCATGGAATCTGTGGAAGACAAATAATATTGACAAACTCTCAAGTGTGCTTTATACACTTGCTGAGGCACTGAGAATTATAGCGCTCTATCTCTTCCCCTTCATGCCGTCCGCAGCAGAAAAAATGTGGGAACAGCTCAATGTTGAAGAAAAACTAACAAAAATTAATCTTGATACAGGGGCAAGGTGGGGGAGACTGAAACCCGGAACAACGATTAAAAAAGGGGCTGCACTGTTTCCGAGAATAGAAAAAGGATAAAAAATGAAGGATTTACATGACATTGACAAGTAAATTATTGAATTGTTAAAATTACGTTTGATTTTTTAAACAGGGAGGAGGGGTATATGGATGCCCTATGTAAGGGTACGTGAGAGTGAATCTTTCGAAAATGCGCTTAAAAAGTTCAAAAAACAGTGTGAAAAAGAAGGGATACTCTCAGAGATAAAGAAAAGGGAGCATTACGAAAAGCCAAGCGTTAAGAAGAAGAAGAAGGCGATTGCTGCTCGTAAGAAGGCTCTTAAGAAAGTCAGGCCGGCGGTAAGGTAATGTCCCTTCTGCAGAAACTTGACGATGACTTAAAAATAGCATTAAAAACATCGGATAGCTTGAAGGTTTCTGTTTTAAGGATATGAAGCTAAGAGACATCTACACAAAGGCCGTAGAAACCGGGATAGAAAACGATCCTCGTGGCAGAAACACAGTCCTGAAGTATCTGGAACGCAGTAAAAAAGACTTTGATGAGCTTAAACCAGATGATCAGGAATCTTTTGATCAGGAATCTTTTGCGAATCCATATTCTGATTCAAGGATTCTTTACGGGACCGGCGATGAGGAGATTAAAAGTATCCTCGTCGGCATAGATATTGAGGTTGGGGAGATACTGCTCGCTGACAACCTGAGGTCAAAAGGCAGACAAATTGATCTTCTCTTATCGCACCACCCTGAAGGAAGGGCATTTGCAAACCTTTATACTGTAATGCAGATGCAGTCAGATATATTAAACAGATTTGGTGTCCCTATCAATATTGCAGAGGGGCTTATGGATGGCAGGATAAAAGAAGTAGAGAGGAAACTGATGCCGGTTAACCATACAAGGGCGGTAGATGCGGCAAGACTTCTCGGTATTCCTTTTCTGTGTCTTCATACGCCGGCTGACAATATGGTTGCAAGTCATCTCCAGCGGGTATTCGATGAAAAAAACCCGTATCTTTTGTCTGATGTGCTTGATATTCTTAAAAACATCCCTGAATATAAAGCTGCTAAGAATAACAGTGTCGGACCAAAGATTGTTCTTGGTTCAAAAAACAGGAAGGCAGGAAAGATTTTTGTTGATATGACAGGTGGCACAGAGGGGGCAAAGGATATATTTGAAAGCCTCACAACTGGTGGAGTGAACACAATAGTAGCGATGCACATCGGCGAGGAGCACCGTAAAGAGGCAGAAAAAAATCACCTGAATGTTATCGTTGCAGGACATATTTCGAGCGATACCCTCGGTTTGAACTTACTCATAGATGAGATTTCAAAAGGTGATTCGTTAGAAATATTAGAATGTTCCGGGTTCAATAGATTTAGCAGGTCGGAATCGACTCGCAACCAAGCTTAATGAAGGCTGAAACGCTACTCGAAGAAATAAAGTCTAAAATAGATATTGTTGATTTTGTATCCGATTATGTCCAGTTAAAGAAATCAGGCCAGAACTATAAAGGTCTCTGTCCCTTTCACTCTGAAAAAACCCCGTCGTTTATGGTCAGCCAGGTCAAACAGATATTTCACTGTTTCGGATGCGGTATTGGTGGTGACGTAATTAGTTTTTTAATGAAACATGACAACCTCTCATTCAATGAAGCGACAAGATATATTGCTAAAAAGGCTGGTATTGAGATAACCGAACCCAGGTTTGATAAAGGTACATCTGAAAGGCGTGAAAAAATACTCCATATCCAGAGTGAGGCAATGAAATTTTTTATCAGGAACTTAAAATCTTCAGAGTCGGCACAGACATATCTTAAGAACAGGGGGGTTAATGAAACATCCATTGATAGTTTTCACATAGGCTATGCGACTAACGAACGGGATGCACTATTTAAATATTTAAAAAACAGAGGCTACACCGATTCCTTGATAAAGGATGCAGGGCTTGCTGTCGCTTCCGCCTCAGGCGGAGAAAAAAGTTACAGGGATGTGTTCAGAGGACGTATTATCTTCCCGATATTTAACCTTCAGAATGATGTTATCGCCTTCGGTGGCAGGGTTATGGATAATTCCATGCCAAAGTATCTTAACTCTCCTGAAACCGAGATATTCAAAAAGGGTGATACCTTATTTGCAATTAACTTATCAAAGGATGAGATAAGGAAGAAGGATTATGTCATTATCGTTGAGGGGTACCTTGATGCTATAGTATGCCACCAGTATGGGTTTAAAAACACAGTAGCGCCGTTAGGGACAGCCCTGACATTACGGCATTTACAGAGGCTTAAATTATTAACTAAAAAGGTAGTTTTGGTCTTTGACGGCGATGAAGCCGGCATTTCTGCCGCAAGAAGGTCTCTATCAATCGTTTGTGAGAGCGACTTCAAAGCAAGAGTCCTATTGTTACCCGATGGTGAAGACCCTGACAGTTTTTTGAGGAAAAACAGCAGTCAGCCTTTTGAAAAAATGCTTTCCGATACCATGTCAATGATAGAGTTTCTCCTGAATACGTTATCCGCCTCAGGCGGAGGAGATAGAATAGATAATGTAAGGAAAGCACTCGGGATGATCGCAGATGTAAAGGATATGATTATAGCGGATGAAATGTTAGGTGAACTTGCTGACAGGTCAAGGATTAATGAATCTGTCCTTAGAAGTGAACTTAAGAAGATGAAGAAAAAGACTGGTCCTCACAGCCTTAAAGGACGCGGACCAGTCAGGGCAGTAAGAAACGAAGAGGAATACCTTCTCCTGAGTGCAATAATTGCATTCCCTGAAAAAGCTGATAATATTCTTTCAAGACTCAACACTGAAGACCTGAAGGATGAAACTATCAGGTCTATATTTAAGAAAATTAAGACAGCTGCAGATAATTTAAATATAAGCTCTCTCCTCGATAATGCTGATGAGGATGAGAGGGTGCTGATAAGGGGATTTTCTCTTAATCCAGGTTTTGATTTAGAGCTTGTTGATAAAAACATTGATGATTGTCTGCAGACACTTGTACAGAAAAGATTCGAGGAGAGAAAAAGATTGGCAGATGTAAAGGAACCTGACGATGCGGCACTTCATAATTCATTACTGAAAGAAAAGCGTAAACTTATTAAAGAGGCGCATCTATGAAACATTACTTTGACTATTTTGACGAGTTTGATGAGGAGAGAGACGCAATATATTTCAAGGCTGATGTGAGTGATGAGGCCACAGAAGAGGAAGAAAAGGCCCCTCATTTTATAGAAGGTGAAAAAGACCCTATACACATCTATCTGAAAGAGATGAGCAGAGTGCCTCTGCTTACAAGAGAGGGCGAGATTGAGATTGCCAAGAAAATAGAAGATGGAAGGGAGAAAGTTTACAGGGTAATATTTTCACTGCCCTTTGTTCTGAAAAAACTTATAACCTTAGGCAATATGGTCAGAAATGAAGAGGCCCCGCTTACAGAGATCATTCAGAACAGCGAAGATGAAACAGAAGAAGACCTGCTATTAGAGAGGAAAAGATTTTTTGAGATTACAAAGGAAATAGATTACATGAATCAGAAAAGAAAGAGATATCTTAAAAAGCTAAAGGAAACTACACCACTGATTACACTGAGGAAAGCTTCTAAGAGAGTTCCTCGGAAGGGAAGCAAAGATACCTATCTTACACTAATCAATGTACTCGAAAAAAACAGAGACCAGATACTTGAAAAAGTACATTCCCTCAGATTAAAAGAATATGTCGTAATAGCATTCTCCGAAGAATTGAAAAGGTCAGTTGCAGAGGTAGACGCCCTGTATAGGAAGATCATAAGTACAAGGAAAGCGGCAAATAATTCTCGGTACGAGTCGATTCCGACAGGATCTGATACTAAAAAGGAACATCAGTTGTGTAAAAAGAAAATCGAGAAAAAAGAAATCTTGTTTGGTATGAGGTTTGATGAGATGAAAAAAGCCCTGAGGGTTCTGATACAGGGTGAGAGGAAAGTATTTGAGGTAAGAAAATCCTTGATAGAAGCCAATCTGCGGCTTGTAATAAGCATTGCTAAACGATATATAGGTAGAGGGTTGAGCTTCTCAGACCTTATACAGGAAGGAAATAGCGGGCTTATGAGAGCTGTTGATAAGTTCGAGTACAAACGCGGCTATAAATTCAGCACATATGCTACATGGTGGATCAGACAGGCGATAACAAGGGCGCTTGCAGATCAGTCGAGAACAATAAGGATACCTGTACACATGGTTGAGATTATTAACAAGATAACAAAGGTTACAAAGGAACTTGTACAGGAAATGGGAAGGGAGCCGGCACCTGTTGAAATTGCTGAGAGATTGAAAATTCCTGTTGAAAAGGTGAATGGGATACTAAAGATATCAAAAGAACCTATCTCTCTCGAGACCCCTATCGGGGAAGAAGAAGACAGTCATCTCAGGGATTTTATAGAGGATAAGGCGATGTTATCGCCACTTGATTTTGCGATACAGGGCGATATGAAAAAAAAGATAGACAAGATTCTGTGCTCGCTAACCCATAAGGAAGAAAAGATTATAAGAAAAAGGTTCGGCATCGGTGGAGACATCCCTCATACCCTCGAAGAGGTGGGACTGGAATTTGATGTTACCCGTGAGAGAATAAGACAGATAGAAGGAAAGGCGATCAGAAAATTAAAACACCCATCCCGGAGCAAATGGCTCAGGGAATTTATCGAAAAGCCTTGACCTAAAAATAGTAACAAGTTTATAGTAATAAGTCGATACCCAATTTGAGCAATTTTTAGGGCCCATAGCTCAGTTGGAAGAGCTACCGGCTCATAACCGGTTGGTCCCAGGTTCGAGCCCTGGTGGGCCCACCAGCTCGATACGAATCGATTTCGGCTGATTTCAATCAGGAAATCGGTTAAGAGTTTAAAGTCGAAAGCTTAAAGTAAACCCGCCAGAGGCGGGTAAAAGAGAAAAGGTGAAGGAACAACTCGAACGATTAATAGAACTTCAAAAAATTGATTCAAAAATCCTTGATAAAAAGCGCATGACAGATGAGATTCCCTTAAGGATATCCGAAGCAGAATTTCCGTTTAAGGAGTCTCTGATTGCTATTGATAAGATAAAACAAAGGCATGATTCCCTTGAATTAAAGAAACGCGGCAAGGAAAGAGAATTAGATGATATAAATGAAAAGATTAAAAAACTCAAAGCTCGAACTACAGAGATAAAAACTAATAAAGAATATCAGGCACATCTAAAGGAGATAGAGTCTGTAGAAAAGGAACGTAATAATATAGAGGATGAGATACTTATGGTCATGGAGGAGATAGATACCTCTTCAAAAGAAATAGAATCAGGGGAAGCAAAACTCAGAACTGAGAAGGATAAGATCGAGGTATTTAAGAAAAAACTTGAGAGCGAGATGTTAGAAGCTGAGAAAGAACTCTTGCCCCTTAAGGAAATTAGATCAAAGATTGTCGCTGCTGTTGACGAAGAGTTATATGGACAATATATAACCTTGTTTGAATCATGTAGCGGGTTAGCAGTAACAGAGGCGAAAGAAGAAATATGCCTGGGATGCAACATGAACATACCTCCCCAGCTCTTTGTCGAAATAAAAAGGGATGAAGAGATTTTCCATTGCCCTCAATGCCGCAGAATACTTTACTGCAAAAACAGCACATAATTTTTAACGTCAAAATAGAGATAAAACCATATAATATATTACGACCATCGGGTGATACAGGAAAGGCTGGTGAATAATCAACCTTTCCTGTATCTTTTTTTTGATATGTAAAATATCTCTTCCAAAAATTAAATACTTATTATATAATGATAAAATAATGTTATAGGTCAGAGCAGGATAGTGGTCGCCCCGGACCATCTATAAATAGAAGGTGCGGGGAGGAAAGTCCGAGCTCTACAGGGCAAGGCGCTCCATAATACGGAGTCCCGATATATCGGGAAGGAAAGTGCCACAGAAAGGGAAACCGTCCCGCACTTTTTAGAAAGTGCGGGGTAAGGGTGAAAAGGTGAGGTAAGAGCTCACCAGTTGAGATGGTGACATCTTAAGCTTGGAAAACCCCGCTTTGAGCAAGGTCGAATAGGTTCCGCCTTGAGAAGGGCCCCTTCGAATCCCCGCTCCGGCTTTGTCGGAATCGGGGAGGCGGAATGGGTAGCGACCGCAAGAGTCCGGCGGCAACACCGGACCTTAGATGAATGACCACATAAATGGGGCGCTATCTGATAGTGCTCCATAAACAGAACTCGGCTTATAGCCTGCTCTGACACTTAACAAAGTAACAAATAATAGTTCGAGGGATGAAATGGACGATCATAAACTAAAAGTCTTTTGTACAGTAGCTGAGACAAAGAGTTTCTCAAAAACTTCTGAAATTATACATCTCACACAGCCTGCTGTAAGTCTTCAGATTCAGGCCCTCGAGGAGATATACGAAACAAAATTATTTGATAGGTCATCAAGCACTGTTACCCTCACCCCTGCAGGAGAGGTTTTGTATAAATATGCAAAAGAAATCCTTGCACTTTATGCAACTGCAGAGAAGGTCATAGGAAAATTAACAGGCCTTGTTAAAGGAAGTATAACTATAGGTGCCTGTTCAAATATAGGTAACTACCTTCTCCCAAGTGTTATCACGGATTTCAGCAAAACACATCTCAAGACAAAGATACATCTTCTTGTGAGTAACACAAAAAGGGTTATTGAACTCCTTAATTCAGGCAATATCGACATTGGTATTGTAGAGGGAGATGTTGTTAGACAGAAAATGGTTGTTAAAAAACTGATCTCAGATGAACTTTTATTGATTGTATCGCCTAACCATCCATGGGCAAAGAAGAAAGAAGTCTCTATATCAGACCTTACAAAAGAACCTTTTATCTTCAGAGAGGCCGGCTCAGGAACAAGGCAGATGATGGAAAAGTTTCTCTCCCGGCATGGGATTACACCACAGGACATGAAGGTATCTATTGTTCTCGGAAGTACAGAGGCTATAAAAGATGCGGTCGAGAATGGATTGGGTGTTTCTATAATCTCACGCTGGGCTGCAAGAAAGGAAAATAAATATGGAACCCTTCGCCTGCTCAGTTTAAAAGAGGAAAAGATGGTGAGAGATTTCTCACTTATCATTAACAAAAATTCGGTCTCTTCCAACGCCCTTGATGAATTCCTGACATTTCTGAAGTCATACCCATTTGATAAATTACTGTCTTAAATACTTACTGCTTTGTAGTTACTACTTACTGCTATAGACCCTGTAATTAATATCCTGGAATATCCTGTCCTTATCTTCAATTTCAGTCAGCCATTTTTCTGAGATATTCTCTGAGATGATTGATTGATAAAGTCTGTTAAACCTGCCTATGTGTTCTTCAAAACGTTTTTTAGCATATTCTGCAGCGGTGCCGGTCTTCATCATAAATGCCCAGTCACTATGTTGTGAAAGAAGTACCTCCCTTGCAGCCTGATTCAGCGCCCTATGGAGAATGCCGTTTGCATTGGAAAACCTCTCAGCAAGATATATCATACGCTCCGTTGCCTTAAGAAGGTGACGATAAACATAGTCATTATAACTATTTAGCCAGACCTCGCTGTATCCCTTGTCACCCCAGCTTGACATGGATGGCTGAGAGATTTGCAAGTTTGAAAGCCCACATGCTTGTGAGCTTAGATACTCTGAAGCAGTTATTGTCCTGAAATTTCTATGCTTGACATGTATCTTCCTTAAAAGAAAATCGAGCCATTCCGGCCCTTCAAACCACCAGTGACCAAAAAGCTCAGCATCGTAAGTTGCAGTAATTAACGGTTTAAGGTTAGCTTGTCGGGCTCTCAGTATATCTGACAGAAAATTTATCTGAAGCTCTCTGTTATGTATAAAATTGTTTGCATGTTCTGCAGTTTTCTCTCTTGCTCGTTGTATGACATAAGGTTCTTTGTTATCAGTCTTTCCTGTTATCCTGTAATATTTAAGGCCTGTATATGTCCTTATCCCATCGGGATGAATATATGATTTTATATAGTCCGGATCAAGGTCAAATCCTACATCTCTGTAAAAGTCTCTGTAATCAAAGTCGCCCGGATACCCTTCGATAGAGGACCATACCTGCTTTGAAGACTCGACATCCCTCCCAAATGCAAAAACACCCGAAGGGCACAATATAGGAACATATACACCACACTGTGGAAATGGTGTCCCATGGATAATTCCGTGTGTCTCAAGGAAAAAAAACCTTATGCCTGCTTCTTTTATATAAAGGTCGAAATCCGGTGCAAAGCCACATTCAGGTAACCATATACCGTTCGGGTAGCTGCCGAAATTTTTCTGGTAATGTTCTGAACCTACCTTTATCTGTGCCTTTACTGCTTGTGGATACATGGATATGTTAGGGAGAAAAGCGTGGGTTGCAGCAGATGTTATAAACTCAATTTTACCTGTATTCTGCAATGACTTAAAGGCAGATACAATATCCCTCTTATAGACATCTTCGAATAGATATCTAATCCTCTGGAATCTTTCATTATACATCCTGACGATAGGTTCAAAATTAATATCGCCCTTAGTTCTCAAGCCCTCTTTTTCTGATAATTCTATTAGCTGCTCGATATGTCTCTTATATCTATCCCTGAGGAGATTATCGTTTAACATCTCTATAAGGGCAGGGCTGAGGGATAAGGTTATTCTGAAGTCAATATCATCATTTATAAGTCTTTCGAATACATCAAGGAGTGGGATATATGTCTCGGTTATTGCTTCATAAAGCCAGTTTTCTTCAAGAAAGTAGTCGTATTCAGGATGTCTTATGTAAGGCAGATGGGCATGAAGAACTATGCATAGATAGCCTTTATTCATGGACTATTATTGTTCCTGTTAACCTGTAATCCATTTTCCCTGAATTTTTATGGAACCTTTAAGAATTTTAGCATAATTCTTGAAATACAGGCCTATTCCGGTATCTTTCTGAATAGATAAATCGCAGCTATTCCGAATATTATTGGCACTATCCATGCAGCAATGATTGGCGAGACCACTCCTGCATATCCCATGGAGAGCATCAGTGTGTATGTAAACCAATAGACCGTACTTATAAGTAGTCCAAGACCTGCTGCGAAAAGGCCTCCGCCAATCTTGCTATTCATTGAAAGGGATATGCCGAGAAGAATCATAAAGAGGTTTATCAAGGGGTATGATATCTTCGAATGAAGGTCTACTATGAGCTTGGTGTTCCTAAACCCTGATTTTTTCAATCTCTCTGTATATCTGTATAATTCACCTATCCCCATCTCTGCTGGTGTTTTAATCTCTTTACTAAAGAAATCAGGAGACTCAAGATATAAAAATACCTTCTCTGATATCCTGTCGATCTTTCCACTTTCAATGTCATAAACAATTACATTTTTAAGTTTCCATATACCCTTTGAACCTTTCCGCCTCAGCGGATCTCCGGGAACTTCTTCCCATTTTGCTTCTTCCGCCTCTATCCTTTCCTTCAGGAAACCTTTCTCGAATACAAAAATGCTAACACCCTTTGCAAGTCTTTTTTCCGGGATGTAAAGTTCGATCCTGACCGGAGAACCGTCTGCGGCCCTGAGCCACAGAGAACCCTCTTTAAAGATGATTTTTTTATCTTTTTTCTTAAGGGTATTCTTTAATTCATTCGATCTCCTTGAGAAATCAGGGACAACAATCTCTCCGACGATAAAGGCAAATATACTTACCAATATGCCAGATATAATAAAGGGATAGAAGAGGGACTTTAATCTCCCGCCGGCGGACTTTATTACTACAAATTCTCTGTTCCTTGATGCCTGGCTGAATATGAAGAGGCTGCATATGAGAACGGCAGCAGGAAGAAGGTAAAGGAGATATTTAGGAAAGTTGAAAAAGGTGTACATCAATAGATTTTTAAAAGAAGGCCTGTTAGGCATAAAGTCACTTATCTTTTCGATGAGATCGAGGATACTGAATAACAGGGCAAGTCCTGTACCTATCAGGAATAGGAGTTTTAAGAACTCCTTAAGATAATGTCTCTGCAATATTAGCATTTTTGGTAAAACTCCGAATGTTTTATATTATTGTAAGCACTAAGGGTTGCGTTATTTACCTGTTGCTTGCCCTCCTGAACAGGTATAGACCCAGTAGGCCCATTATTATTGTAGGTGCCCATGCACCGACATAATGAGATATCTTCCCAGCCTTAACGAGATTTTCACCGTATATCAAAAGAACATAGTAGATAGTGAATACCCCTAACCCCAGGGATAGACCGCCAAGTCTGCCGGCTTTCCCGGCCATGAGAGACAGAGGAGGTCCTAAAAATGTGAGGATTATGCAAAGCAAAGGTAACGATAGTCTCCTGTGGAGTTCAAGTTCTAAAGATAAATCCTGTTGAGGCCTTTCTTTTATCTCCTTTAGCAGTTCAAAAGGTGAAAGTTCTGTATTCTTCTTTGATGGCAAATCTGATTCAAGTCTGAGTGTCATGTTGTACCTTTCGAAAAACAATTCAGTGGTGCTTTGTTCTTTTGCAATATGAATAGATCCTTCCCTAAGGTAAAGGCTTGTATTCAAACCCTCTGACATATATATCTTCCCATCTTTTGCCATCAGGACCTTCGGTTCATTTTTATTCCTGCCATCATATATAAATATACCTCTGAAGGTGTCCTGAGATGGCTTCTCCCTTATCATAATAACAATGTCTTTGAATAATGTATTGAAAGTGCCCTCCTCTATTGCCATGGGGAGGCGGGCTGTGATAACGCTCTTTATCTCGTTTTTGAGCCATATACTACTTTTTGGTCCAATGTATAAACTCACGGCACTGTTCAGCAAAAAGCATAAGGTTCCAAGTATAAAAACCGGTTTCGATATGCCTTTAAAATCCATGCCACTGACTCTTAATATTACAAGTTCATTATCAAGATTAAGACGTCCATAAGTAAGAAGCGTAGAGAGTAGAAGTGCCATTGGGATTGTAAGCAAAAGTAACTGCGGTTGCAGGTAGAAGATAAGTTTGGCCATATCTATCATCGATGCACCTACACCTGATAGAAATCTGGACAGCTTGAGCAGCTTTTCCATCATAAGGATGAGATTCAAGAATGCAAGAGTGAGTATAAAGACAAAGGTTAATTCCTTTAGTATTGAACGATGTAGTATCTTCATGGATTAATATTCAAATATTTTAGCATAACCCTATAATATCCCACCTCATAAAGGGAAATTTAAGGTCACAAATTGTGATAAGTAAACAAAAAGGGTCGTAAGTAAACAAAAAGGGTTGCGTCTTCAAAAATCATTTCTTAAGGAAAAAAAGGAGGTAGAAGCTTATTTATGCTTCTACCTTTGCAGGCATCTCCTTACTAAATGTAATTTTATCTTTTTCAAAATCAACCTCAACTGTATCCCCCTCTTTGAATGTCCTGTCAAGGATTTTCAAGGCAAGAGGATTTAATATCTCTCTCTGCAAAGCCCTCTTTAAAGGTCTTGCTCCGTAAACCGGGTCAAAACCAATATCTGCAAAATACTCTTTGGCAGTATCTGTCAACTTGATATCAACATTTTTCTCTTTGATATATCTCTTCATCCTGTTCACCTGTATCTCCACAATCTGTTTTAGAAGTTCCTTGGTCAAAGGGTTAAATATGATAATCTCATCAACCCTGTTCAGGAATTCAGGCCTGAAAAATATCTTCAGGTCTTCCATAATCTTTTCCTTCAATTCAGCAAAGTTGCTGACCCAGTAAGCAGCCGGCCTCTTTGCCTTCTCTTCAAGCATCTCCTGTATATGCGCACTGCCTATATTCGATGTCATAATAACCACTGTATTTCTGAAATCAACTGTCCTTCCATGGCTGTCAGTAAGCCTTCCGTCATCAAGAAGTTGTAACAAAAGGTTGAACACCTCTGGATGGGCCTTCTCAACCTCATCGAAAAGGATTACAGAATAAGGTTTCCTCCTTACAGCCTCAGTGAGCTGTCCACCTTCTTCATAGCCTACATACCCCGGAGGTGCACCGATAAGCCTTGAGACTGTATGTCTTTCCTGATATTCAGACATATCTATTCTTATCATTGCGTTTTCATCGTCAAATAAAAACTCTGCAAGCGCTCTCGCAAGCTCAGTCTTTCCAACACCAGTAGGTCCCAAAAAGATAAAAGAGCCAATAGGTCTGTTAGGGTCCTGAATGCCTGCACGTGCTCTTCTGACTGCGTTTGATACTGCTTCGATCGCCTCATCCTGTCCAACGACTCTCTGCTTAAGACGCTCATCCATCTGAAGCAATTTCTGGATCTCACCTTCAAGCATCCGGGATACAGGTATCCCTGTCCATTTAGAAACGACCTCTGCAATATCTTCTTCATCCACTTCTTCTTTCAACATCTTCCTTCTCTCCTGTGCCACAAGAAGTTTCTTATTCTCCTCTTCAAGTGCCCTATGGAGTTCGAGTAATTTTCCATATCTGAGCTCTGCTGCCTTTGTCAGGTCTCCTTCACGCTCTGCCCTTTCTGACTGTATCTTCGTCTTCTCAATCTGCTCTTTATGCTCTCTCATCCTTGCAATAATCTCTTTTTCACTCAACCACTGCGCCCTTAGTTCGTCACGCTTCACCTGAAGTTCAGACATCTCCTTAGTTATCTTCCCGAGTTTCTCTTTTGAGTCTTTTGAATCTTCCCGCATCACTGCCTGTTTTTCTATCTCGTGCTGACGCAGCTTTCTTTCTATCTCATCAAGCTCTATCGGCATACTGTCTATCTCCATCCTGAGTTTTGATGCAGACTCATCAATAAGGTCAATTGCCTTATCAGGAAGAAACCTGTCTGTGATATATCTGTTTGACATTACTGCAGCAGAAATCAATGCCGAGTCTTTAATCTTTACGCCGTGATGAACCTCATACCTTTCCTTAAGACCGCGCAGGATTGATATAGTATCTTCAACACTTGGCTCCCTAACAAGGACTGGCTGGAACCTCCTTTCAAGCGCAGGGTCTTTTTCTATATGCTTTCTGTACTCATCAATAGTCGTTGCCCCAACACATCTCAGGTCTCCTCTTGCCAGAGCAGGTTTTAGCATGTTCGACGCATCTATCGCACCCTCTGCTGCACCAGCGCCAACAAGGGTATGAAGTTCATCTATGAATAAAATAACCTTCCCTTCTGCCTGCTCTATATCCTTCAGCACCGCTTTTAATCTTTCCTCAAACTCTCCCCTGAATTTTGAGCCGGCAACAATCGCACCCATATCGAGCGCAACTACTTTTTTGTCTTTTAATGTCTCCGGCACGTCACCTGCAACTATCCTCTGTGCAAGCCCCTCTGCAATAGCCGTCTTACCAACGCCAGGTTCGCCAATAAGCACAGGATTATTCTTTGTCCTTCTCGACAGCACCTGTATTATCCTTCTTATCTCATCGTCTCTACCGATAACAGGGTCAAGTTTTCCCTTTTTTGCAAGTTCTGTGAGGTCACGGCTGTATCTCTTAAGCGCCTGATATTTTTCTTCAGGAGTTGGATCTGTCACGCGCTGTGCGCCCCTTATCTCTCTCATAGCTGACAGGACTTTATCAGCAGATGCCCCATATTTTTTTAAGAGATCTGAACATGGTCCGCCTATTGATATAAGTGCGCTAAGCAGATGTTCAACGCTTACATATTCATCTGTTAGATGCTCTGCCTCTTTCGCTGCTTTTTCAAATACCTCTTTTAATCTTGGCGATACATAAATCTGTCCTAAAGGTGTTGCACCAATGACCTTTGGGAATCTGTCTATAGCCTCTTCAATATCCTGTTGCAATGAGGTTGTGTTGATCCCGAGTCTCTTGAGTATCTGAGAGGCAACGCCTTCTTCGTCCTCAAGTAGCGCCCAGAGCAGATGCTCGGCATCAAGCTGCTGGTTGCCCTTTTTCTCTGCAAGCCTCTGCGCCCCTTGTATCGCCTCCTGACTTTTTATCGTAAATTTATCCATAAAGTCTCCCTCAATCTTCTGAAAAAATCTTTTTAAACCTCTTGATAAAATCCCTTCTGATATCTTCTTCAAGAAAATTCATCATCTCTTCCATTTCTTTTTGAAAAACCTCTAACCTGTGTCTGAGTCTCAGAATTATGTCAACCCCTGACCTGTTAACACCGAGCTCTCTTGTAAGCCGAAGGATCATGGCTAATTTTTCAACATCTTCCTCGGAGTAGAGTCTTGATCTTTTTGTTCTGTAGGGAGTAATCAGTCCTTCCCGTTCATATAGCCGCAATGTCTGGGGATGTACACTTAGCATCCTCGATACCACGCTTATCATGAATAAAGGTTGTTTCTTATCCTTCGAGTCCATCATCTTTGTAACAATCCCTTGCGCGGATTTTCCTTATATTGTGCCTCTATATCTCTTATTGCATCTTTTGCCCCGTTACTTATGTCTTTTGGTACAACAATCTTTATATCAACATACTGGTTGCCTCTTACCCCGGTCTTTGGTGAAGGAAACCCTTTTCCTGAAAGTTTTAACCTCTGACCGCCTTGTGTAGCCGATGGTAGTGTCATTGCTGCTATGCCGTCTATTGTTGGAACCTCAATCTTTGCTCCAAGTGCTGCCTCACCAAAGGTCACAGGCAGGTC
Organism: Thermodesulfovibrionia bacterium; assembly: GCA_041500225.1. GTDB lineage: Bacteria > Nitrospirota > Thermodesulfovibrionia > Thermodesulfovibrionales > SM23-35 > 0-14-3-00-41-53. Next base: position 19,870 of record JBGQLV010000031.1, read on the forward strand.
AAGGTAAATATCATCCCCTTTTCTCTTAAATATCGGATGGGGCCGTACTGTGATTTCTATATGGAGGTCTCCTGCCGTACCACCTCCTATTCCCGCCCCGCCCATGCCTTTTAACTTAATCCTTGAACCAGTCTCAGCACCCCTCGGGATTTTTACCTTCACTGTCTCTGTCTGAAAACTCTTTCCCCTTCCTCCACACACAGGGCAGACCTTTGTTATCTTCCTGCCTGTACCTCTACATGCAGTACAGGGCTGGGACATCCTGAAGAAGCCTTTTGATGTTTTTATGCTTCCTGTACCGCTGCATACATCACATACCTGAGATAACTCAGCCCCTGAACCATTACATGTCCTGCATGTAACTTCCCTGTTAAATGTAATTGGTTTTGTTACTCCGGAGAATGCCTCTTCAATGGAAAGTTCAAGTCCCATGACCAAATCAGGCCCTTTTGCATATCCAGCCTCAGGTCTTGTCCTTGTTTCAAAAATATCTGAGAAGATATCTCCGAAACCACCAGAATCAAATGTATCCCTGAAATCATGAGCCCTGAACCCTTCAAAGCCAGGGCCTCCGGTTCCAAATGGAGAACTGCCAAACTGATCATATTCAGCCCTTTTTTTGGGGTCACTTAACACCTCGTATGCCCCATTCAGTTCTTTGAATTTCTGTTCCGCAACCTTGTCCCCAGGATTCAGGTCAGGGTGATATTTGCGCGCAAGTTTCCTAAATGCCTTCTTTATCTCATCCTGTGAGGCACTTTTGCTTACGCCAAGTGTATTATAGTAATCTTTTACAGCAGGGGCCATATTTTATTCCTACTGATTCATATCATATCAATTGAGTATATTTATGTCAAGTATCTTGTTATGAAAGACTTAATTAAATAATTATTAAACAGGATAAATCCCATTCCCTGATACAATCTTCAGTAATCTATTCCCTTCTGCGGCTCTATCCCCTGTCTAAAAGCATGCTTTATCTCTTTCATTTCTGTAACTGTATGAGCTCTTTTTATCACCTCGGGATGGGCACCCCTTCCTGTTAGAATAAGGTGCATGAGCAAGGGCTTATTTTCTATCAATTCCAGCACCTGAGGGAGATCTACAAGCTTCAATTGAAGGGCGTTGTTGATTTCATCAAGAATCAAGATATCAAATTTTTTTGAAAGCATCTTCTCTTTTGCAAGTTTTAATGCATCCTGAGCATTATCCCTGTGCTCTTTGTAAGGGTATGGGTCCCCCTCTATTCCACAAAACCCCTTCCCTGTAAGATGAAGCTCAACATTTGGAGATAGTCTTTTTATTCCGTCAATCTCTCCTGAATACATATCGCCTTTTATAAACTCTATGATACAAACTTTCATACCGTACCCCACAGCCCTCAGCGCTATGCCTAATGCAGAGGTTGTTTTCCCTTTTCCCTGTCCGGTTATAACTACAATAAGACCAACCTTTTCTTTTGGTTCAAGGATTTTAAGATTGATTTTGTCCATAGATTTGACCTCTACTCTTTTTCTTCAGGGTTTATAATACATAAGTCTAACACCCAAATCCAGCGATTATCATCTTAAAATCTCATCCTCACCCTGTATGTAAGCTTTGTTTCTTTATCTTTTGGCACAGGGATATTAAATTCAGCAGTGAATGCCTCTGTCTTTTTATACTCGTGAGATGAACTGAGCATTTTCCAATCTCCCGGTATTGGTTCAACAACCTTTACAACAACATCCTCTTTCTTGTGATTTCTTAATGATATCTCATAACTTGCCTCGTATGTATCATAGGCAATCTTTTTCCAGTCTGTCTGTTTTCTGCTTCCGACCACATCGAATGCGTCTCCAAGCTTTATCCTGACCTTCTCGTCCTTTGGCGTATGATCTATAGAATCCTCTCCAACAAACTGAAGGCTTCCCTCATTATCATGTTTATAGACCCTGACTGTACCTTTTGGCAACGGGATCCCCAGGTTATGTCCTTTCTTATTTTCAACCTCTACAAATACTCCAACCTTCTGGTTTGTTATCACATCGCCGTGCTGGCTATAGTAATAATATCTTGCACCATAATAAAGCAACTCTTTTTTGACCGGTATATTATCAGCACTTACAAGGCTGATCTGTTTTGTCTGATTTTCTTTAATCGTTGATGGTCTCTGCAGTGTATATATGTGGTACTCGAAAAATTCCTCCTCTTTAAACTGAGGCGCTGCCTTTGCTGCTGCTTCTGCTACCCGTAACATCTTGTCTCTGTATTCGTATTCGTCTTTGACCCTGTTTACATCCCCTGCAACGAGTTTGAGCTTTGCATTTTTGTATGTTGTTCCGCTCTTATTATCGATGGTAACCCAGCCGGAGAGGTCTGCCTTATCATCTTTATCGTTTAATGTCACAACATAATCAGCCCTCCAGTTGATGCCATTTGTAAGGTACGATGCCTCAAGCTTCTGGGCTTTTGAGAGATTGTTTTCGATGAGCCATACAAGGGTTGGCTTTGAGATAAGATTCTCCGGAACCCCAGAAAATATAATCCTGCCTGGATGACCGAAGGTTATCTCATCACCGATTTTGAATATCGGACCTCCGTTATTAGATAAGAGCGTGGCAGTTACAATCTCTTCTCTTTCTGTGTATGGATTTTTGTAATAGAGTTTCACACCTTTCCCCACATATTTATCAAGGAGCTTTTGCGGATTGAGCAGATCATATTCATAATTCTGTTCAAGGATCTGAAGGCTGTCAGGATCTATAAGGGACTTTATATAGACACTTGCAGGAATTATCTGGGAAGCCACATCCATGAACCTTAATTCTCCTGTTCCTCTTGATAGTTTTATCTCCCTCTGGTCTTTTACAAGCCCGAGGTTGACATTATAGATAGTTACCGCCACTCCCGTCTGGTCTTCCAATCCGGTTGAAAGAACCCCGGTTTTTTTGTCACCACTTTCAGCAACTGCCATTGCACTATACCCAATTCCCAATAAAAGTATTCCGACCAACGCAATGTAAAGATATTCCCTTCTCATTTTTCAATCCTCCTTTAGTTTTTTTCTGACTGCTTTACTTTATTAGACAAAAGAGTTCTACAAAATGTTCCTGAATAAGATAGTCAATAATAATTTCTCTGCAGGGTTAAAGTTTATAACTTAATCCGAAAAATGCATTTATAGAAAAAATAAACAAGGCATATATGCAGGAAAAGCTTTACCATCGCCACCTTTGTTGGACATTTGCAACTCAAAAACCTTTACGTTTTCATGCAGAACTAATAGATTTCATAAAAGGCCAAATTGCGATTTGGAAAGGTTTTCCTGCATATATGCCTTATACCAAATGCATTTTCCGGGTTAAGATGATGGCCCTGTAACCCTTATTACCTCATCAAAAGTAGTAACCCCTTTCAGAAGCTTTTTAATAGCACTTTCCCTAAGGGTAGTCATTCTATTGCTTTTAGCGATTTTCTTGATCTGTACCGGTGTTGCTTTCATATCAACGGCATCTCTAATTTTTTCTGTCATTTCCATGATCTCAAAAATACCGGTTCTTCCAAAATAGCCGGTGCCCCTACACTGTGGACATCCACGACCGATGGATACCACGTATTGCTTTACCTTCTCATAGTTAACTCCGAGGACATAGCATTCATCCCTGGAAAGCTTGTATTGTTCAATACAGTGCGGGCAGACTTTTCTCACAAGCCTCTGGGCAACGACTCCAAGAAGTGTTGCATTAATGAGGAAAGGCTGAACCCCGAGGTCGATCAGGCGGGTGATAGCACTTGGGGCGTCATTGGTATGGAGTGTAGACAAAACAAGGTGCCCTGTTAGAGCCGACTGGATAGCATTTTCTGCTGTCTCAAGGTCCCTGATTTCACCAACCATAATGATGTCAGGATCCTGACGAAGGATGGTTCTTAAACTGCTCGCAAAGGTAAGGCCTATCTGTGGATGGACTGCGATCTGGTTGAACCGTTCATAAACCATTTCTATGGGATCTTCGATAGTCGTTATATTAACTTCAGAGGTAGAGAGCATTTTCATGGCTGAGTAAAGAGTTGTAGTCTTTCCGCTTCCTGTAGGGCCGGTAACAAGCATAAGGCCATTTGGACTGGCTATAAAGGATTTGAATAACTCCATTTCTCTTTGAAAAAATCCGAGCTCTTCAATTTCCTGCATCAATACGACAGGGTCAAAGATTCTCATAACGACTTTTTCACCAAAGGCTGTAGGAAGTGTTGATATCCTCAATTCAACCTCTTTCCCTTCATGTTCTGTTTTAATCCTTCCATCCTGTGGTCGCCTTTTTTCTGAAATATCCATTCTTGCAAGGGTTTTTACTCTTGATATGATAGCGGGGTGTACAGACTTTGGTACTCTGTGTATATCATGTAATATCCCGTCAATACGAAACCGGATGAGGCTGAAATCTCTTTTGGGCTCAATATGTATATCTGAGGCTCTCTGAGAATAGGCATAGCGAAGGAGATATTCCACTGCATTAATAATGTGCTGGTCTGTTGCTTCAAGGTCGGTTACGGACTTCAGCTTAACATACTGTTCAAGATTGCCAAGGTCTGTCTTCGAGTCAAGGTCTTTGTGTGCAGCAGCAATGGCAGATTTAAAGCCATAAAATTCTGTGATGATCTTGATTATCTCTGCCTTGGTTGTAACGCCTACCTTTACGGTATACCCTGTTGTTCGCTCTATCCCATCAATGCCTTCACGATCAAAGGGATTCGCAGAAGCAACAGTCAGGGTGCCATCAGAGAGGTCTATCGGCACAAGCTGGTGTCTTACAGCATAGGGTTTGGAAATGATCTTAGTAACAACATCCGAGTCCAACTTCAATGGGTCGATCTTTAAAAAAGGCAGGTTAAGGTGTTTTGAAATAGTCTCCAACATTACTTCTGCTGTAAGAACCCTGCTATCCGGCGGTGGGGATGAGATTTGAAGAGACTCGATGATATCAATCAGAGAAATAGACGACTGATGGATACTCTTGTACCGAATGTCTGAACTCTTAAATTTGAGAATCTTAGCTCTCTGTGCTGCCTCTTTGGACTTGATAAATTGCACCTGCTTCTCACTGAGAAGACCCCCTGCTGATAGAATTTCGAATATCCTTTCTTTTTCATTATCCTGCATAAACTATAATAACATGGCCGTCTATTCTCTTGGTATCACTGAATTTTCTATCCTCAGCATAATGTCTTAATCAGCATGAACTCCTATTGCTCATGGCCCTTTTTAATCAAAATCCTAATTCCCTTTAACATTTAACTTCTTGTAATATCGCAGTGGCAGCTTCGTTGAATTTCGAGGATTACACTATTAATGATTACATTGTGGAGTTTCCGATCACCGACGAGTACTCACAGTAACAAATGCTGCTGTGTGGTTTTATGATTTTGTTTGTTTCTTTCGGAAATGATTCAAACCTATTCTTTTAATCCTTATGCTTGACGTTGCATTTGAAAGGCAGAACTCTAAAACCCAAAAAATTTATCAAATTGCAACAAACAAGTCTGACCCCTTAGTTTTGCCTTATGTTTCGAGCGGAAACCAATTAACCATTGCTTCGTATCACTTTGAATCATAGTATTCATAAACACGATTCTCCGAATAAGCCCTAGCTTCATCAGATAAGTCAATAATTTACTTGCTAAGCTTAACGGTCATAAGACAGATCGCAACTGCTTCCTTGGCGCTAAACAAGTGTGGCCTATTGCCCACATCCCAATGATGCTTTGCTGGTGTATAGACGAGCTTGTTATAGCGAGTAAGGATATCATAAAGTCTACTGTCTAAAATCTTTTTTGTCTTGCTAAGATTTATCCCCAGAGAGCGCCCATAACCCATAAATCTTGTGAATATTCCTCGTCCTTTTTCATGACTGAAATGCTTATATAATTGATCGATATAGTCTCCCGCGTAGCGGACTACATCCCTTGTTTCCTCTGGAAGATAACAAATCTCGTGATTTAGATAATAAAGTGGCCGTTTGGGACACATGCCGACCTTTTGCTGCAAAATCTGAACAGCATGATCACGAGTGTCATTTGATAATAAATCACTGACAAGAGCATCCACTTCTGTCATGCCCTCATTACCCAAAACATCTTCAGAGAGCTTAAAGATATCGGGTCTCATTGTAAGATTAAAGATGGTATCCATAAATTATCGCTTATATAATAACCTTTGCTATTCTTCAAATTCATTGTGAAAATAACCATCCTCAATATTAGACGTGTCCATCCTCATTTCTGGTGATACACCAAGACTGTGGGTTTACAAGTAGACATCGCAGAATCATCTTCTCACAGTACTGCGCGGTTTTATGTATGACGTTAATTCTCTTTATTTCTTTCGGGAATCATTAAAGCCCATGTCTTTCCGCCCCAGCGGATCAGTCGAGGTTAAAACTGGACCATGCTCGACTTTGCATAAGTGAAGCATAGCTCAAGATCTCCAGAATTCAGCAAATTGCAATAAACAAGTCAGACCCCTTGTTACGCACAAGACAGCAGAGTACCGTATCTCACAACGGATGAGAAAGAAAATTGAAGAACTTTTTGGAGAGGCAAAAGAGTTCATGGGACTCCGACAGGCAAAATTCCGGAGGACAACATTTGTCAGGGAACAGGTTTTAATGACTGCCACAGCTCAGAATATTAAGAGGATGGTAAAAATGCTCTTCAGAAGAGACCCCGAAAAAGGGGCCGTTTCGGTCAGAGTACCGTTTTCTCGCTTTGTATCCGAAATACTTGCTGCCATATTCAAAATATTTTTCCGGGATGCAGCGGGAACACAGTTTTATGACAGGAAGCGCCTTGTTGGATGTTAGTTTTTCAACAGCCTGTTGAAATATATGTATTAGATGGAGCATTTTACTTGACGAGACCCCCAGAAGACACGATGGTTACTAATGGAATTTAACATTTCTCGTTGTGTGTTGTAGGTGCGTGCTCGCAGGTGTTCCCCGCAAGCCGAGGTCTCACAGTAACCAACGCCTTTGACAGCGCTCGGACAGAAAACAACAAATTGTAGAGTGCAAATTAATCCACGCCAAATCCGCCCTCTGCCCTCACCTTCTCATTGAACAGTTCTTTTGCCCTCTGGAGAGCTGGATATGCATACCTTGCTACAAATGCAATATGGTCCTTCTCGTTTCTTCTGAACTGCACTCCGCCGTCCACCCTTGCGGAAGGCAGCTCAGCCTCAACAAATGTGATGACATGGTTATCACTACATATAGGATGGGATACGAAATTCCTAGTGTATCTGAAGTAATTAAGCGGCTCATTTTCTATCTCTTCCAATACAAGATACGCCAGTTTCATAACGAGGTCAGGGTATTTATTCAACTCTTCCGCGGCAACGAGAGTGTCAGCCAGCCAGTGGAGGTTGGGTGGAAGAGATGGCATAGTATGGGGAAGAGAAACAATTATTTCCTCTGGTTTACGACGAATATCGCAAAAAAGTGGGATAGGTGCCATAAAGGGTTCTTTATATTGTCCCCTTCGACCTCGCAGGATATCTACAGCATCCGCTATTTCCTGCTCATTATTCAGAAAGAATTCTTTCTCATCAAAGTAATATGCAACAAAACCAAAACTTAGCATGCGAACGGTATGATCCCCACGGTATCTCAGAGCTGTCCGGAACGATTCTGCCTTTTCCTCCAGTCTCTTCCATGTTTCCGATATCTGTTCCGGTTCGACATCGTCCTCCCAGAGTTTAAGGTTCATTGTGTCGTCCTTATTGGGGATTAGCTCGGCGTTAGTCCACGAGACCGGCGTCTTCTCATAATTGAGAGACATCTTATTTACGAAATATTGAAGTTCCAGTCTTCTAATAGTCATAATGCATATTATACACCCCCGGCATTTATCCAAAAGTTACCTTCTTCTTGCGCACATTTCTCCATGAACATAATGCCCCCTTTCCATCAAGGTTGCCGGACTCGAAATCCAGCAGGTTTTTTTGGTCAGAGTAGAGAAAGGAGGGGATGTTGCCAATTTAAGCAACTTAAAATAGTAAAATAGTCTTTGCGAGGGAATCATGTTGGCAAAAAATGGGGACAGGTACATTATCCGGCGGGCAAGGGCAGGAGATTGTATAGGGAAAGAAGATGAGACATTCGAAAGACGAAATTCTCAGTATTCTTGAGCAGCTTGAACACAAGAAAGCTGAAGAGCTTGAATCAGAATCTGTTGATTTCAAACAGCTAATGGATTTTTAAAACAACTAAACTGTTCCGAATTTTGATGTGGTATATTTTGCCTAATGTAAAAGTGTCAGATGATAATTAGATACATCTTCAGAGCGTTTTATACAGTTTATAATTGCATTAATGGTATTTCCTTTCAATTCTCCTTTGACCTCTAAATCACCATTAAAATGTGCTTGTAAAAATTTGTGGGGATCGAATTCATATAATTCGTGAAACTGTACCCATGTCTTTTCTTTAAACCAATCGATATCGGGGTTAAGAACATATATATTTTTATTGTAATGGCAGCCTTCTTTATCTATATTGAATTGTTGCTTTGAAGTGGTTTTACAGCAAAGATAAGTCTCATCTTGTTTAGGGCTATTAAGGATTATCAGAAGCTTTTTCCCGAGTTGACCATTCTGGAATTGAAAAGCCTGATGATAAAGGATAGTCCCTTTATGCATTAAAGGCTTTTTTAATCTCCTCTTTGTCCTTTATTCGCTCAAGTACTTCATCAAGGGATAAAGAACTATCTGTACTATCCAGTGCGAGAGTATACTCTATTTTTGCCTTTTCACCCTTTGTTTTAATAGTTCTATCCCATGGATGATTAGGCAGGTGGGATGCTTCCATAATTTTTTCGGCTTTAACATCTCTGAAAATAAAAGCTACATTTTCCAGTATGCGTAGTTCTCGCTTGGTGAAATATTTATTATCGAATTTCTTTTTAGCTTTAAGCTCTACAAAAGACTTATCATTCTTATCAGCCTTTGTTGGTATAAATACATTTTCTTTCAAATCAGGGGAAGGATTATTTATTTCATCATACAGGGTTTTGGGAACAGGGCCGTAATCCCAAGCATAATAATCTAAACCAGTAACAGCCCTCCCTGTTTCTCTGAAATGCATGAAGTCGAGATAATACAAAAGTTTAAATAGTTTTGTCTTACCGCAATTCTTTGTATTATTCAGGAAGTAAATAATCGAGTTGATCAGTTTTTCCCTACTATGCTCTATTAGCATATGTTTTATTATACCATGATCTACTACAAAAATTAGTACAAGGAGAAAAAAACACTAATTTTTGACATATATCTTTCTCGGCACTTATGTAAAACTGGAAGCAGGGACGAGGGTCTACCATAGGATTTATGCAGGTGACTATGCAGCTTTGTTTGTGTTATAAAACTGCTTAGCGGGGGTGTGGCTTGTGGGGTCAGTGGCCTGTTCATTCAGGCTCACTTGAGTCTGA
>JBGQLV010000032.1:0-29241 GCA_041500225.1 Thermodesulfovibrionia bacterium
ATCAGTAACGATTGATAACATTGAATAACCCAATTCTGCTTTGTAAAGGTTTTTATGCGTATATGCCTGCTTTGGTCATCAGATAAATGCAGTTTTCGGGTTAATGAATCCGCCTCAGGCGGACTGATATCGCTCAAGTCAATCCTGCTTATTGATAAATAGGAATTTTCTATACCAATGATTTTTTTAAAGCCTTCCGATAGAATAATAACAATGGCAGAAAAGGAAAATGATATCTATTTTATGAGGCTGGCACTCGAAGAGGCCAAACTTGCTTTTGTTGAGGGCGAAGTCCCTGTAGGTGCTGTCCTTGCAATAGGCGGTAATGTTGTTGCAAAGGCGCATAACAGTAGAGAGACTTCAAAAGACCCGACAGGCCATGCTGAAATCCTCGTACTCAGGTACGGTACAAATGAGAATAGTAGTTGGAGGTTAACAAACGCAACACTTTATGTGACGAAAGAGCCGTGTATTATGTGTGCAGGTGCAATGGTGAATGCGAGACTCGGCAGACTTGTTTACGGGTGCAGGGATGAAAAAGGTGGAGCAGTTGATAGTCTCTACAAACTGCTTTCAGACAAAAGACTTAACCATCAGGTAGAGGTTGTATCAGGTATTCTTGAGGACGAGTGCGCGGAGATATTAAAAAGATTTTTTCAAGAGCGTAGATAATTTTAGCTATGCCTGCATTCATAAATAGTATTATTTTGTTTTAAACTACTTACTGCTTACTACTTACTGTTTACTATTTTTATGGAGAGGTGCCAGAGTGGTTGAATGGGGCGGTCTCGAAAACCGTTGTGGGGGCAACTCCATCCAGGGTTCGAATCCCTGCCTCTCCGCCATCATAGTCTTTAAAATTATGATTCTTCAGGAAATTATGTGTCTATTGACTGACATAGAAAAGAGTAAATGAAGGGAAGACTTTAGCAAGGACGGGTTCCGGACGGCGAAATTTTTCAGTAATAAATTTTCAGAAGATTATTATATTATTTTTATGATATATTTATTATAAATTAAGATTTTTTACGAATTTTAGATATCCTATCTTTATTATATAAATAAAGATAAGGGAGATAAGTATGTCTAAAAAAAAATCGATAGAGATCAACTCCCATGCTACCGGCACCGAAGGCCGCTCAAGGAAAGGGATGGGTTCTTCAGTTGAAAGCGGCGATCGCCAGAGGGCAGAACAGGAACTGCTGAATGCCCTTGAAGAATCACGACAGCGCCAGGCTGAAATTTCTGCGCTGCTGGAAAGCTCCAGTGCTGTTTTGAAATACCATGACTTTAAGGGTGCTGCGCGGGCTATATTCACTTCCTGCAAGAATTTAATCGGGGCTACTTCTGGATATGTTGCTCTGCTGAGCAAAGATGGAACAGAAAATGAAGTTCTGTTTTTAGATTCTGGTGGGCTTCCCTGCACGGTTGATCCAACGCTTCCAATGCCTATCCGGGGACTGCGTGGAGAAGCTTACCGTAACGTCAAAACAGTATATAACAACGACTTTCCCAAGAGTGAATGGATAAAATTTATGCCAAAGGGGCACGTAAGACTTAGCAATGTCTTGTTTGCTCCTATGGTTGTTGAGAGAAAAGTGATTGGCTTGCTCGGTATTGCAAATAAACCAGGGGGGTTCAATGAAAACGATGTGCGAATAGCATCAGGGTTTAGTGAACTTGCCTCAATTGCTCTTGTCAACAAGCGGGCAGAGGAAGAGTTGAGGCAAATGACAGATGAATTAGCACGGTCAAATGCTGACCTGAAAGAGTTCGCCTGTGCAGCCTCACATGATCTGCAGGAACCCCTGCGCGTAATTGCAGGCTTTGTAAAGCTAATAGCGAAGCGTTACAAAGGCAAACTCGATACCAATGCTGACGAGTTCATTGAGTATACTGTCGACGGGGTTAAAAGGATGCAGATGCTTATTAAAGACCTGTTAGAATATTCACAGGTTGGAACGAAGGAAAAATATTTTAAGCCTGTCGAAAGCTCTTTAGTTGTAGGCTTGGCAGTTGGCAATCTGCAAGCTGCTATCGAGGGATGTGGCGCAGTAGTTACATATGATGAACTGCCGACTGTAATGGCTGATTTTTCACAAATGAGCAGATTATTCCAGAACCTTATAGGTAATGCCATCAAGTTCCGCAGCGAGGAGGCACCGAGGATTCATGTTTCGGCTGAACTAAAAGGAAATGAGTGGGTTTTTGGGGTCCGGGATAATGGTATCGGAATAGAACCAAAGCATGCAGAACGTATATTTGTTATCTTCCAGCGTCTGCATGGCAAGGAAGAATACCCCGGCACAGGCATTGGATTGGCGGTCTGCAAGAAGATTGTAGAGCGCCATGGCGGACGCATCTGGGTGGATTCAGAACATGGGAAAGGTGCGACATTTTACTTTACTATCCCATCTGCTGAATAAAAAAATGGACAATAAACTTATTAAAGTATTGCTAATTGAGAATAACCCCGGGGACGCCAGGCTTATACAGGAAATGCTGAAGGAAGTTGAGACTGCCCGGTTTGAGGTGGAATACGTTGACATGCTCTCGACAGGATCAGAGCGGCTCGCAAAGGAAAGGTTTGATGTGCTACTTCTGGATCTTGGGCTTCCCGACAGCAGTGGGATTGAAACGCTTGAAAGAGCGCTAACTCAAGCTCCGGAAATGCCTGTTGTAGTGTTGACCGGTCTTGCCGATGAGATGGTTGGCATCAAGGCAGTGCAGAGAGGGGCACAGGATTATCTTATCAAGGGGTCGGTAGATAGCAACCTGCTGATACGCTCCATCCGCTATGCTATCGAGCGAAAGCGAATGGAGAAGGCGCTGTCGTGGGAGCTCAGTGTCAACACTGCGATAGCTGATTTATCCGGTGCTTTGTTGTCTGAGCAATCATTCTCAATTGAAGACATATCATATCTCGTGCTGGAACATTCGAGACATCTCACGCGGAGCCAGTTCGGCTTTGTTGGCTACATTGACCCGACTAACGGTTACATGATTTCCCCTACCATGACCAGAGAAATCTGGGATAAATGCCAGGTCAAGGATAAAAATATTGTCTTTGAGAAACTCAGAGGGCTCTGGGGATGGGTGTTAGATAACCGCATGCCGCTTTTGACCAATGCACCGTCAGACGACCCTCGTTCAAGCGGAATACCGCCCGGCCACCTGCCTATCCATCGTTTTCTGTCTGCACCCGCATTGATTGGCGAAAGGCTTGTAGGATTAATAGCGCTTGCCAATTCCGTTCGGCATTATACCGAGCGAGACCTGGAGATGGTTACCCGCCTATCTTCGTTTTATGCTGTTGCTTTACATCGCAAGCGGATGGAGGAGGAGTTGCGTAACATGTCAATTCGTGATGAACTGACGGGCTTATACAACAGGAGGGGATTTTTTGTCCTTGCTCAACAGCAGTTTAAATTGGCAAGCCGAAGGAAGAAAGGATTATTGCTCGTTGTTGCTGATGTTGACGGACTGAAAAAAATAAATGATACATGTGGGCATGAGGAAGGTGACCGGGCATTAAGGGATACCGCTAATATACTGCAAGAGACTTTTCGCGAGTCGGATATAGTTGGCCGCATTGGAGGGGATGAGTTTGCGATTGTTGTGATAGAAGACAGCAAGGCCGGTGCCGGGATTCTTTCTGCCCGTCTCCAGGATAATCTTGATTCCTATAATACGGAAGGAAGCAGTCGCAATAAGCTTTCGATAAGTATCGGCATTGCACGCTGTGATCCCGAATCTCCCTGTCCTATTGATAAACTAATGGCACATGCAGATGCATTGATGTATGAACAAAAGCGGGGCAAGCAGAAAAATAAGTTTTGAATATTAAGAGGCAAGGTATATTTGGTATATTAATTATATATTTTAGTTACTGCATGGGGAAAAAACTTTAAGATTGATTAAAGGATATAACATTTAGAGGTATTGACCATATCTCTGTATTCTCTGTGGTTAAACTTTATTTTGGTACCCACACCTTCCCCTTATCGATGATATGTTCTACCCCCCATCCTCTTTTGTGCAACTCCCTTGCGATCCATTTCCTGTGACATTTCCACGGGAACCGTTCCGCACACACAATAACTGATGTTTTGGCAAGTGCAACGGATTCGAGCAAATCAATCCCTTTCCTGAAATCATCTGTAATGGTATAAGCGAGGTACCCGCCTTTTCTGAATCCGCCAAGTTCTGCTCCGAGAAAATGATACTCTATCCCTTCAAGGCGGAGAGTAGGTTCAAGATTTTCCCTTCTGAATATCGGAATTTTACTTCTCGGGAAACTCCTTACATCGATCAATGATTGAATATTGTAAGCAAGAAGAATCTCGATGAAATCCTCTTCACTTCTTTTATTGGTTCCGAGAGTATATATCTTTTTCATCAAACCTTGCATACAAAAATTATAACATGATTTCAAAACTGCTTGAGTATTTTTGCTCCTTTTGGTAATCTTTTACAGGAGTAAGTATAAAAATTACTAAAATGGCAAAGGCAAAGATACTTCTTGTAGAAGACGATAAAATCCAGGCTGGAGTTACAGAAGATTATTTAGAGGCTAACGGGTATGAGGTTATCTGTGTTAGAGATGGCAAATCTGCTATTAAAATGGCAAAAACCCAACACGTGGACCTTATACTGCTCGACCTTATCTTGCCGGACATCAATGGTAATGAGGTAGCCAGATGGTTAAAACTTAATGAGGATACCAAAGGTATTCCCATAATCGTTCTCACAGTCAAAAGTTCTACAACAGAGAAGGTTGCTGGTCTGGAGGCAGGCGCTGACGACTATCTCCCCAAGCCATACAACGAAATCGAACTCAATGCAAGGATATATGCCTGCCTGAGAACAAAGGCATTACAGGACGAGTTAAAACAAAAGAACAGCCAGTTGGAGGGAGTGCTGTTAAAGGTTGAAACACTTGCGATTACGGATTCGTTAACAGAACTTTTCAACAGGAGGCATTTTGGGAATACTATTGAAAAGGAATTCAACAGGACAATAAGATACCAATCCCCGACTTCCTGTTTGATGATAGATATAGACTACTTTAAAAAGATTAACGATGAATATGGTCATCGTGCAGGAGACTTGGTTCTTAAGGAAATAGCAAAGATAATAAAAAGCTGCATAAGAGAAATAGATACAGTGGCAAGGTGGGGCGGTGAGGAGTTTATTGTATTGCTTCCCGAAACAAAACAAGATAATGCCTTACAAGCTGCGGAAAGAATACTTGAGGCGGTTTCAGGTTATCAATTTTCAGGTATTCCCGGACAGATTACTGTAAGTATCGGTGTTGCCAGTGTACCAGAGGCTTCTATAGATACTGCTGATAAACTGATTCATACATCTGACGTTGCACTATATGAAGCAAAAGCTAAGGGGCGTAACAGGGTAGAAGTTGCTTAGGAAAGTAAGTAGTTAACCGAGCATAGAAAGCACCAGTTCTAATCCTTGTAAACCACAGAAATAAATGGTAGGCGATGCTGGTCTCGAACCAGCGACCTCTTCCGTGTGAAGGAAGCGCTCTGCCGCTGAGCTAATCGCCCAACCGATGATGAACTGAAACTCGTGAATTGTACTCCCGACTGGTCAATTACATTTGCTATCTATATTAACCTAAACGCCGGACTGTGTGGAAACTCCTTTCAAAGCTAATCATACACTGATATAATTCTACATGAAAACAAAAACAGAAGGAAGAAGAAAAAAGATTGGGATAGTGTCCTGTCCCTAACAGATCTATACATTATTTTCCTTCGTCATTCCCGTGAAAACGGGAATCCAGAGGCAATGGTACTGGATTCCTGCTTCCGCAGGAATGACAACATCAGTAAAGTTATTTATGGGACACCACACTAGTAACCATTCAGTAAAGGGTAGAGGTTAGCTGTCATGGATTCGACAAGCTCACCATGACAAACCCACAATGTGTCGTGTAATGTCACCCTTATGGTTCGACAAGCTCACCATGACAATGTCATCCTGAGCTTGTCGAAGGATGTCGAAGGGTGCGCCGCTTTTGTGAGCCGCCACCTTTCACTGAATGGTTACTTGGGCTACATAGAAGGAAGGGAGCAGAAGAGAAAGTTGTAATGAAAAAGATTATCCTCTGCATAGACATGGACGCATTTTTTGCCTCTGTAGAGCAGCAGAGTACCCCGAAACTCAGAGGGAAACCAATTGCAGTTATCGGGTCAGGAAGAAGAACGGTTATTACGACCCGTTCATATGAGGCGAGGAAATACGGCGTGAAAACCGGGATGAATGTCTATGAGGCAAAAAAGTTATGCCCCTATCTTATCCTTGTGGTAGGAAATAACGAAAAATACACACATACCTGCAAGGAACTGCAAAAAATCTATCTGCAATTCACGCCTGATATGGAAGCTTATTCCATTGATGAGGCGTTCCTCGATATAACCACAACTCATCATCTTTTTGGAGGTCCGGAAGCCATTGGGAATTCCATTAAAACACAGATTAAAGAACAATTTGGTATTACCTGCACGGTCGGGATTGCTCCTAATATCCTCATCGCCAAGCTTGCCAGTGATATTGCTAAACCAGATGGTCTGAGGTGGATTCAGCCTGAAGAGGTGGAATCCGTGCTTGAAAATCTACCTTTGAAAGAACTCTGGGGAATCGGTTCTGGTCTTACTGAAAAACTCGAAGCACTGGGGATAAAAACCTGTGGTAAACTGGGAAGGGCACCGGCAAGCCTCTTAAGAAATAAATTCGGGATTATAGGTGAACATCTTAAAGCTATGGGTATGGGAATTTGTAATAGGCCTCTTATTGTTCATGAAGAAGATCCGAAATCCATAGGACACAGCATGACCTTCCCTGAAGATTTATCTGACAAAAGAGAAATAGAAGCAGAGATTTTAAAACTGAGTGAGATGGTGGGAAGAAGGGCGCGGCGATATGGTTTTATTGGAAGAAAGGTATCCCTTACCATAAGGTATTCTGATTTTGAAACCTTTTCAAAACAAACTACTTTATATGACTACGCAAATCATACCCATGAGATTTACAAGAACGCTATCTCTATATTTAATGGTATCAGATTGAAGAACAGGGTTAGATTACTCGGTGTATGTTTATCAAGTCTTATCAAAGACTGTAATCAGATGCTGTTATTTGAAGATAAAAGAAGAGAGAAGGCTCTCCTTCAGGCAATGGACGCTGTAAATGACAGGTACGGTGATTTCAAGCTCATCTGGGCATCATACCTTAAACAGACGGAACCCCCACGCGTAATATCCCCAGCCTGGAAACCATCAGGGATAAGGAATATTGATGTGAGGAGGTAAAAAGTGTAGATTCAAGACTTCACCCCGTAGGAAGAGGGCACCTTCTTATCCCCTTCACATAGAAAGATGGATTTTGAGCGGTTTCAGACATATCTCACTTTCTCACAGAAGTCCGCATTTTTGCATAAGCTGATAATTCAATTAATTTCTTTTGGAAATCAATAATCAATAATAAAGATTCGACCCCTTCAGGATGTTCCACTTCTCTCTGCTTGCAGCAAATACGAAAAAAAGCATAAAATAGCCAATGGAAGAGATACTTAAAAACCTGCCTGGACGAGTTGCTAAAGCGGTATCCCTTTATTGGTCAACTCGCGAAAATCAGGCCAAGTATGATTAACAATTCAGTTTTCCATTTTTTGCCATTTAGTTTTCCATTTTTTGTTCGTTAGTATCCGCCCCTTAAACAATCAATATTGTGCGTTTAAAGAGCCTTTAGGTGTGTTTTGTGATGTGATAACTAAGAAGATCGACTCATGATAAATTTGCGCAGCAACCAATTATGGTTTTGCCATTTTATCATTGACGAAATTCATTACAGAAAGATCGAAATAATCCTTGCATTCCTCGCTACATGTAAAAATAACACCGATACAATCCTTAAAGGGTTCTCCGACCGGCGGAGGCAGAAAAATATAGATTTCATCTTTCGACAGATCGGAAGTCACAGCAATAAAATTCGAGTGTAAAGATTTAACCTGTTGGCCTTCGATGCTTATTCCTAAAATATTAAGCACCTCAGGCTTTGCTCCGGAGATCTGAAGCTGCGGATATCCGGAATAATGATGTTTTACGAAGTCTATCGTTTTCCTGCACCATGCACAAGGGATAGAAAGGCAGTCTTTAATTATTCTCATAATGCGTTCCTGTAAAAAGTTTAATACATTTTTTTAAAAAGATCACCTTAAAATTTTATCCCCATCAATTCAAATTTTTTCTGAAACATCGGCCAGAGATCATCCTCGAATAATCTTCGGAGATATTCCTTGTCTCCTGATTCGACCACGAAGTTCGCATTAATATTTACTTCCTTTACTCCCGTTGATGCCATTGTTCCGCCTCCCGCTGCGGCAGCGCTTTCAAGCCCCGACATATCGAGGGACTGAGCAAGACTGTCCTGCAACTGCTGAGCAAAATCATCAAATGATACAGAGGTCACTCCTGCCAAGGAACCTGCCGCACTGCCTAATGATGTAGAAGTCCCGCTTGCCGCCGCCGCTGCCTTTGCTTCTGCTTCCTGCTCCGCAGCGGCTATACGTTTTTCACTATATAATTCTTCAAGCAGTGTCAAGGCTTCCTGGTATTCTTTAGTACTCCGAAGATCTACAGCATACTTGTCTTTAAGATTTGCAAGTTCCGTCTCATACCAGCGGTCTACTATCGCAACTTCGTTCCCTCTTAACTGGTCCAGCTGGTCTTGATAAGAACTGACCAGGTCGTTCAGACTGCTCAATAAATCCCTCACATAATTGATGTAATCGGTAACATTCTGCGCCCAATCGTAGATGGAGGTTCCGACCATCTCCACCATCTTTCTTCCATACAGTGTGGCATTCCAGAATGTGTCATAACTGGTCCATGTGGTATTCTGCATAAAACTATCAATCTGGGCCTGCATATCGTCGATATCCACTGACAAAACATCTCCCCAGTTGGCAAAATATTTCTTCACATCGTCAAAAGACTCAGTGGTCATACTTGAAAGAGTATCCTCAAGGCTCTGCCTGCGGTCCGATATTGCAGACATATAATCGTTTAACTGAGCAGTCTGCTTATCCAGCTCACTTTTAAACTCAGAGGTTTCTTCCTGGACTGTTTTAATCACTGCATTAGATGCTTTTTGAGCTTGCTTTTCCTTTTCATCTGCGATATCTTGTTCAGATTTGATAATTGTTATTTGTAATCCATTTTGTAGCTTCTTTTTATCCTCTATTGCCTTTTGATATATTTTTAAATCCTCATCGGTAAGTACTATTTTTGCATCGAGTTCATCTTGAAATTTTTTGATAACATTCTCTGAGAACTGTATCTCTGCTTCATAAGCAGTTTTTATCCGCTCAAGTTTCCTTTCAAGATATTCAGACTGCTGCATTTCGCCTCTCTGCAGCGCTGCCTGATCCGTGGCATCTTCAAGGTCCAGTTCTCTGTTTAAAGCATTGAGTTTAAGTTCCTGGAGATTATTCCATGAATTGTATTCTTCTTCCTGTGTTTTTTGGGCTTTTTCCAGAGTCTCTTTATTCGCTGCGTCATATGCCTGTTGCTGTTCCTGTATAGCCTTAATCTTTATTTGTTTAATCGATTCATTTATAACCGTTATTTGGGACATCATCTCGTCCTCTGAGATCGTCTTCATCTGAAACTCTTTTTTCGCCTCTTCGATCCTCTTTTGAGCCGCAGCAATCTCTGCATCTGTAATTTTCGTCTGCCAAGAGTTTACAAAGGCCAGATATTGATCCATAGTGATCTTGCCGTCTTCGTAGTCTTTTTTGACGAGCTCTATTTCATATTGCGAAGTAGCCTGAAGGGTTTGGACCTGTGCTTCCATAATCGAGATGGATTGTTTTATCATCTCAAGTAGGTTGGTCTGTTTGCCTGTGGCTTGATCAGTTATAATAATTCCTTCCTTCACCGCAGCTTCATATTTTTGCCACGCATCGGGACCGGTAAAGCCCAACATGCTAAGACGTTCATCTAATTCTGCTGTAGACCTACTTAATTGAGCATTTCCTTCTTTAATATCCTTTACAACCTTATCATATTCAGTTGCCCATTCTACAATTGCTTTAATCACCTCATATTCAATAACTGCAGCGATAGCTACCAGTCCAGTCTTCATTGCTGTCAATGTAGTGGTTGAGGCCGTACCAAGCGTTTGAAGCGCAGTAATTATTGCTTTAATTGCCGACGGCGCATTCATAATGGCCGCCGCAGCAAATGCAACACCAATCGCATCTATATTTTTAGACGCAAGGCCAAGCGCCGTGACGAATCCTTTCCCTATGGACTCTTCAAGCTCCACAAACCGTGCCTTATTTATTTGGAGCTGCTCTGCCTCATTAATAAGTGACATATCCATATTAGCTTGCTGACGCAGGCCTTCCGCTATAACTGCATTCGCTATAGCCTGACTCTGCTGCTGTTCCGTCAATGCATCCTTTGCAATGCCAAGCTTAAGGGCATAATCTTCATAAGCCTTGCTTTGATCTATAACAATTTCGTACGATTTAAGGCCTTTCGTCATTTGAGTTGATGCCGCCTGGGTAATCGCATCAAATGCAGCTACCATATCTTTCCCGGAATTCCTTGCTGCAACTCTGGCTGTTTCCAAAAGGCTAACTATCTGCTCAGGATCAAGCCCTAACTGAAGTGCACCGATAGCTCTCTGCATTAAAGCACTGTCATCGACCATTCCAACAGATACTTCTTTCATCTTTGCGAGAAGTTTGTCGCCATCGATCCCAAGTGAGGATGTAACTTGACTAAATGCCTGTTCAGCTTGAAGCGCTGCGGCGCCAATCTTTGCCCAGTCAACAGCTTTATTTATCGCCATCCAGCCGGCGACAACCGCAGCGGAAACAGCCATCCAGTGTTCTTTGAATGAAGTTAATAAACTTTCCTGTTCCGTAAAATTAGCATTGTTAAGGTCAGAAATCGCTTTATTTTTTGCAACTTCGGCTCTTGTTATTTCTTCGGCTGAAGACATACCTGAATTTTTAATTTCTTCATAGGCAGCTATGATTTTTGCTTTTTCAGCATCGATCTCTGTGGTGGGTAAAATTTTTAACGTTTTAAATGCTTCATTGATTTTATCAAGGGAACCCGGAAGATTTTCCAGATTTTCTTTGAGCTTTTTTATACCCTCGGAGGCGAGATCTTTAGCCTGGAGGATTATCTCTAATATGCTTTGATTGTCAGCCATATATTATTTCTTTACTAATTTCCCTTCCAGTTCCAGAATCTTCAGGAACCTTGAAAAGCCAAAATCTAATATATTCAGATACCCTTTTTTGATAAGGACGCAAGCGATTTCAAAGAGACTCCCATTTTTTTTGCCGCGACTTCGCCGAGTCGGAGAATGCCGTCTATTTTCTCCGGCAAGGAAGCGAAAAAATCGCTGTTCACCTCTCTGAATGCCTGTTCTAAAACCGCAAAACCATTGATGCCTTCTATCAGAGTTTCAAATTCTGCATCCGGGACATCGATAGAATGGCGCATCAGTTTTTTGACATTGGAGGGATTGCCCATAATCAGGTCAAACAGGAGTTGTGTACCTTCAGGTGTATCAAATAAATTACAGACCGAATCAGTTTTCAATTCTCTGACTGTAATATTTTTTCCATCTATCTCGATTATCTTCTCTCTCATAAAGCTCCTTTTTGCTGTTGATTGTTTATGTCTAATGACCGGGATATAAGCGAATACATGCTTATAGTCCTTTGCCCTCTTCTTTAAATTCACCTTTCACTCTCTTTTTGGAGATCGCTTTATATATGAACTTCTCCGAGCAGTGGAGCAACCGGGCAAGCTTTTTTATATTGTTGCCGTCATAGAATCGCCTGATATATCTTTTCTTGGCTGCGACTAAAGGCTTAGTAGAAATATAGAGATTTATCGACGGGAATTCCCTCCAGAGCTGAATAAGTATATCAAGCCCAAGGGCATCTGCGATTAACGCAACATCCCCATCGAGCAAATCAAGTACTTCTATTTCCTTAAGCCACTCCATCAAGCCCCTCCTCTGAAAATCAGACTGTTTACTTTGATAAAAGCCTGCCTTTGCGAATTAGGCGGCAATATGCTCCTCAGGCAATTCCTGGCCTGGTGTTTTCCGGCGCAGCTCAGCGAGCCTTTCTCTCTCCTTACGTCTCTTGTCAATTAAGAGTCGAACAGAGAAATGAACGGCTTCCACAGAATATCTGTCGGGCTCTGGACCGCCGATCAAAAACAGCTTTGGTATTTCCATTAAACCATTCTCACTCCATCCCATGGCCGAGTAAATGGTCTGGGGCCCGCTGTGACTCTCTTCCAGCGCGTATCTTAGTTCCCATATGTTCTCCACAATCGCAGCCAACCGCGCAGCAGCCTCGTTATAGGCTGGTACGAGCGGAAGAAGTTTCGACTTTAATATGTCTCTTTCAGCTTCTCGCTCTTCCTGTTCTAACGCCTTTGCTTCGTCACTTAGGTCGGCGAGCATTTTATCAAGGCCGATCACCTCATCCTCTGCGAGTTCCTTGTCGGTCTGCATGATCTTTATCGACTCATTTGTTTTTTTCACATCCTTGCCGGATGCAAGCAAGCCCTGCCTCTCCTCTCTCGCTTTCTCATAGCGTGACTGATAGTCTTCCAGTTTTTCTATGGCTACCCCTTTGCGCTTTTCCGCTTCTGTTGTGTTACTTCGGTTTGCAGTAATGCGCCCCTTAATCCCCTCCAGTTTCTTTTCCAGTTCTTTTGTATCCATTCCTCAACCCTCCTCTTGTAAAATTTTATATAAGGCATCTCTGTAGGAAATGCCATCCCTCTTGCTGAGACATAAAGCTCTCTCATAAAGCCCCGGGAGGTTATTTAAAAATGCCTTAAATGCATCCAGAGGCAACATTTTTTTCTTATTCTCTCCTGTCGAGAATTCGAACCAGCCAATACCTGAGAAAATCTCCAAGAAATCCAACGCTGCCGTACCCGACGCAGCCGCAATCTTCCCATCTGATATTAGACATTTACAGAAGGATGCGAATTCGTTTTTTGTTGAGCGGCTGTATTCATTTGACGCCCTCTTGATCGCCTCTCCCCAGGAGATCCCCTCTGCCAGTTGAAGCTGCATCGCTTTTTTATATATTTGGATTTCTCTATAGGGGCCTTCGGATTTCTCACTGAACTCGCGCACTCTCTCTCCTGGCGGTATGTCCACAATAATATCGAAGTGGTCCATGACTACTTACCTCCCTCTCGCTCGGGGGAATAATTCATCATCCTTAAAACGACTGGCCTATTTTTATGCTCCTTAAGCATATCGATATAGGCGAGGATAAGATCGGTGGAAGACGGGACTTTGATAATTAGTCGCTTGATCAAGTCAAGTTTATCATTAAAAGAGAGGTGGGGACGCTCAGAAAGCTCCTCTTTAAGAAGGTTTAAAAGTTGGATTTGTGTGTCGTTGAGTTTGTTAGCTGTGTTGCTTTCCTGGCTCATCTAATTATCTCCTCTTTCCATAATCTCCTTTTCACGCGAATATATATTGTTAGGTCAGCTGCCGCTTGTAGCACAGCCTGTCTATTTTGTTAAGCTCTTCTATAACGCCTTTAATTTCGGACTCCAGGAGGCTAAAGACCATAGGCCATTCGATATCAGGCGTGTGGTCGGAGGAAGAAGCATAACAAATCTTGATAAGAGTCTCCATCCTATAGGCCTTAAGCTGTGCTTCGCTTCTCGTGTCATCTATCTCATCTAAGATATTTTCCCTTGCCGTATCCGGCATTTTTATTTTTTGTGTCATGGTGACTTCTCCTTCTATGTTTAAATCCACTTTTTTTATGTGTTTACATTTCGGGCAGATAATTTCGCCTACCGCCCTTTCAAATATCCCTAAAAGCCTTCCGCATTTCTCACATCGGACTAAAAATTTCATTCCGCACCTCCAGCCGGATCTGAAATCCTTTCATAGACCGTGTTAATCTCTTTTAATTTCGCTTCTCTTGGAGCAACGCATATCGAAGTAGCCATTACCCCCCCTGAATCGCTCTGAGGGCCTTTAAATAGCTCCCCGTTTTTCTGCATTTTCATATGTTCCAGGGCATGGATCACTTTCCTAACCCTATCCGCTTCCAAGAATCGCAAATCGGCGACCTTAAAACGCTTACTCAAAAATGCACGCAGCGTCTTTTTTCTGTCTTCTCTGCCCTCTATTCCGGTTACATCTCGCCAGAGCGCCTCTATTTTTCTGAGCTGCGCCGGACTTGCCATGCCTGGCCGGTTGCCGAGATTCTCATGCTCGATCGCGTCTTCATGTTTTATCCATGCGCCCTTTTCAACCGCCTTTTCTTCGAGTGCGCCTATCAGCTCGTTGGCTTGGTCGTAAGTAAGGGCTTTTGAAGTGGTAACGCCAAAGTTGTGGAGTAATGTCTGCCGGTAGCTTTCATCGGATAATTTTAGAGCGCTAATTAAGGTGTGCACCTTGATTATCTGCTTTTTATCTATCCTTTTACTTGCTGCGTTGAGCATAATGCCTCCTTTTTTAGCCAGTAACTGACCGTCCGGGGATATAGGCGGAGCCTTCTTGCTATGGCCGCTCCTGACAATATTCCCCCGCTATCACGTCTAAGCCTTAAAGCCATCCGGTACTTATTGAGATGATAAGCTCGGACACGAACGGCGCCATATGTTCTCCTTTCGCGAAGCCATGTATTAACCGTTCTACTGTTGAGTCCGAGCCTCCTGGCGATCTCAGCTCCCTCTAATTTTTCCGTGCGTCTCAATAAAAGCGCTCTCTTGTATTTTTTGAGGTTGCATTTGCGAACACCGAGATTCACTTTTTCTCTCCTAAATTATGAGCATTTTCGCTGCTTCCCTGATTACTTCAGGTGTCACGAGCATTTTGTTGATTTCAGCGACCCGGACGGATCGTTGCAAGAGCTTAAAGAGCCGCCGGGCATTTCCGTAAGACTCCTCGTGAAACGATTTCCATACTCCGTTAGATGAAGGAAGCACCGATGCGACAATTCTTTGTGTGTCTTCAACTCTGAAGCTGTCCAACTTTCCGGCAATACCGACACGGCTATAGAGCTGAGCGTACTCTCCTTTTTTGCCTCTGAGGTTTGCGATCAACCGAGGCATACCCACAAGGAGTACCCCGATCGAAGCTTTATCGTATACCCTCCGCAGGAGTTCTAAGGCGCGATAAGGAAGATGTTCCGCCTCATCGATGATGATCAACCGGCCTGACTCCTTGAGACGTGAAACAACATCTTCAAATAAATCATGAAGACATCCCCTTCCATCTAAGCCGACCCTTTTATGAAGCTCGGAAAAGAGAATTTTTGCCGTAACTCCAAGGTCGCTCTCAATAAAGATCACGTCCGAATTCATCCTTGCATATTGCTTAATAGCTTCGGTCTTCCCTATCCCGGCGTTACCATAGACCACTCCGATCTCTTCATCAAGATGGCAGATCCGCCCGATCTCAAAGACTCTTTCGCTTATGGAAGTCGGTATAAATTTAATGACTTTTTTAGGGGTCTTTAGCCGCTCTCTATGCCTTTCTAAAAAACTCCTTACAGCGGCGTCAATTTTTGCTACATTGCCCGTGTAAGTATTCGATTGCCATTGAGAAATGGCTGCGGTCGAGATGCCGAGGGATCGGCTTACTGCCGATAAGCTGAGGCCTCGCTCTTCCATCACCTTTTTAAGTTCCTGTTTTAAGTCAGACATCCTGTGCTCCTCCTTTCCCAGCTTCCATTCCTTGTTTGTTATTCACTCTCAAAAAGTCTTATTTTTGCTTTACGCTTAGGTGGCTGAATCAAACTAAAATCATCCGTTCCGGTCTTCAGTAGCTGTCTTTCTTTTTTAACTGCTTTATCCATCGGTGTGTCATATGCCGTTATTATTTTCACCTCTCTTTCCTGAGGCACGTAGCCCCGAAGCTTGTTTACCGCCTCAACGCCCGCCGCCATATGAGCTACGACATCAGATGGTAAGGGTGTGTCCTTTAGTTTTATGAACGCCTTTGTTATCTTCTCGGCTTGTTTCTTCTGAGACATGAGATTTTTGAGTTGTGATTTTTCAATGTCCGTTCGACAGAGTGCCGCTGCGGTCTCGCCTATAGATGCCTTACATAAAAATTCGTCACTTTCGGCTCGAAATACCCATGCCTCCTGATATGACCTTATATCGCGCCTTAAATAAACTCGTGTTCCTTTCAGTCCAGACATCGCCTCATTCCAGTAATAGCATCCTATTTGGCTATCGCGTACCCCATTTTTCCCGATGGTAACCTCTTTTGATGTTCTCGTGCAGAAAAGCCGCAACGCTTCAGGCGAAATCATGCGCACCTCCCTGTGTCGTGCGTTCCACAGTTCATCGCGGCTCATACCCTTCAAGTTTTTACCCTCCGAGGGCATTCTATTCAAAACATTGACAATGAAGGAATCTATGAGTGTTTCATATTCACCCCAGTGCAATATTCTTCCCGCCTTAATTTCTGCGCCCAATCCTTCGGGCCTTTCCTTGACATTGCCGCCACGGTACCCTGGCATATTCTTACTGAACCAGACTTTGTTAGGTCCAAAATCTCGCTCTATCGTTTTTGCCTGGGCATTGCGCGGGATGCTGAAATGCGGCCTTATGCCGAGGAGGGCAAGCATTGAGGTTGCCTTACGTTCGTCAATCGTGACCTTGTAATATCGTCTGCCGCCTGCGAAGTCGCGGCAGCGATAATCTTTTCCATTATCAATATATGCATCTGTTGGGCAACCATAGTCTTTCACAGCGTAGTAGAATGATTGAAATATATGATCCGAAGAAGGCGGTTCCGGATGTGAAACCCATCCGAGCCATTTACCCGTCAAAAAGCATCTCCACGACGTAACCCACGGGAAAACAACCCTGCCTGTCGGCAACATGATCGCTACATCGATCTGACAATGATCCCCCACAATGCATTCACCAGGCTCCAGGCCTGAATAGTCCCTGTCGATATAATTCCCATACTTACGATTCCAAGCCTCCCTTCCGTGGCGGCCCATATATATAGCATCTTTCGGGATCTCACGCTCAAGTCTCCTGAGGAATGAGTTCTGAGAAGGGAATGCGGCAACTTCTAATTTAGAGTCGGTAGTTTTTGCATAGCCGAGGGTTGCGATCCAACAAGAATGAACAGACGGGCCGCCCTCTTTCAAGTACAGCTTTTTGAAGTATTCATAATAATCATCGATAATTTTTGTTTTCCCGGACCCCCTCCCATACTTGCCGAGAAGTCCTTGTATGCCTTCCTCACAGCGCCTCTTCCGTGCTTCCAGGATGCTATCATAGGACGTTTTAATCTCCGGATGTTTATGGTTCCAGGCTGCTACAAAGTTCTTAAGGTCTTCACCTTTCAAGCCTTCGCACCCATCTAAAATCAATAAATACTTGTCGGCCTTTTTTCTCGCCCATTGAGGAGCGGAAGAATAAATTTCTACGTCTACTTCTTCGTCGGAGAGAGAGTTGTAAGTTACAGGTTCGGGAAGGACGGCCCGAACCTGTAACGAAGGAGCGGGAACAAGCCGCCAACTGGCTTGCTCCCGTTGCGAAATGGAAGCGGCTGGCCCCGGAGCTTGAAACGGGGCCTTATCCCCAGCCGCATGGGGAGCACAAGCAGCTTCATAGTATGCGATCTTGATTTCATTGGGGATAGTAGGATCGGAGATGTGTATCTGCCAGACCTTGCCGCCTCGGCCCGATCCGTTGCCGGAGACTTGTTTGACCTGGGTATATCTTCCTCGCTTGATGTTCAACTGTATTGCTCTCGCTGAGACTCCGAGGAGCGACGCCATCTCTAAAACCGTTAAATAACCGCCCCCGGCAGCAATCCGCTTATAGATGTACCCTTCGGTCACGGTTTAATTGCCCTACTTTTT
This sequence comes from Thermodesulfovibrionia bacterium, assembly GCA_041500225.1. Taxonomy (GTDB): domain Bacteria; phylum Nitrospirota; class Thermodesulfovibrionia; order Thermodesulfovibrionales; family SM23-35; genus 0-14-3-00-41-53. The sequence continues at coordinate 17,942 of JBGQLV010000032.1, forward strand.
TGAGGGGGGTTTTTTTTCTTCTCATTGTGGCCGAAGCCGAACAGCGCTCCTTGGGTGCCTGACTTGATCGCTCCTTCGATAAGCTTCTTCAACATCAGGCGTGTTTTCTCCATCTGCGTTACGGCTTGCATACATGTTTCATCGATTATCCGTAAGGATCCAAAACTTGCCGGAGAGCGGTAGCAAAAGGAGAGCATCTCTACATAGTGAGATGCTTCATTAAGACAAAGGGCGATTTCCTCGTAAAGCGCGTCTTCCGGTAGCTCACAGGCGGAATCAACAATCGCGCGTGGAGTCATAATTAACCCAGCTTGGAATCCGAGCCATCGAATCAGATCATAATTATTTATATAGCGGCAGACCTGCAATGCCTTCTCTACTCCGAGAGGAGTTTCCCCAGAGCAATAACGGTAAATGCCCTTCCCTGCTGAGCTCTCGTCATCGCCATTTCCGAGGCCTATTGCCCTTCCGATCTCAATTTTTAAATCGCTTTTCTTTGGCGTAGGCAAACCCTTGGCAGTCCGTTGCTGACGTTCTCTTTCGCACCACTCATCTATAATTTGATCAAGGACTTCGTGCGCGCTTCGACAGTCTTCGAATCTATTCATGACGCCACCTGAAAAGCGGAGTGTTTTTGACGTTGACGAGGGAGGTAGAAAATCTTATACTCTTGTCATGAATAAAAGAACTCATAGTGACTTCCTATCTTCAGGCCATATATTTTTGACCTTGAGGTGCAGCGCATCAGCTATGGCCTTGCGCAACCTGAAAGATTTGCGCGTTCCCCCAATCGTCTTGTTGATAGAAGATCGATGGACGCCCGCCTTGCGGGCAATTTCGGCACCGGTGACATCTGCGTCAATCATTCTCTTTCTTATTTTTTTGGCTAAGACTGTCCCCATGTTGACCTTATGTAAGCACAATTGTGCGTATATGTCAAGACAAAAGAGCACAAATGGACACAGCAAAAAAAATAAAAAAAATAAGGCTTAACAAGAAACTGTCCCAGAAAGGAATGGCTGATAGGCTGGGTGTGGCCCTCAGAACATATCAGTATTACGAGAGAGGAGAGAGAGAGGCGCCCACGGACTTCACGGTAAGGTTAATGAAGGAGTTCAATGTTAATCCTATTTGGTTCTTGAGTAGTAGGGGCGAGATGTTTTTTGCCCCCATGGCACCGGCGATGGATGTGGCGTTGAGAATGATAAGGGCGCTGTACTTTAAGCAATATAGTGCCGATTCAAAATCACTGCCCCCAGCGGCCGTCTTTTATCGCTATCTCCATAAACTTGAAGAAGAGACTGGGCTGACACCAGGCTTTTTCTCTCTTGATTATCTCAATGACCCAGAGTCGACCTTGCCCTGTGAAGTAATTGATCGCTTCTGTTTTAAGCGTGGCATTAGTCTGGATTGGTTATATAGCGGCGCAGGCGAAATGTTGCGCTCGCAGCGTACAAAATCTTCACCTGTAGATCTCGTCTTCTTGAAAGAGATCATAAATGCCGTGGAGGGGATATTTCAGAAGGAAGACCTGCATCTTTCCCCCAAGAAAAAAGCTGAACTTATAACTCTCTTGTATGATGAGCTGATCGGAGAGTCCTTGAAGGAGTCTCTTCTGAAGGGAAAAGTAATTAAATTTGTGAAGTTGGCGTCATAGTTAGGAAACAAACGTGCCTGACGCAGAGAAAAAGGTTACGGATTTAATATCGAAGATGAAAGAAAAGGGATTAATCCCGGGGAGGCGTCAGAGAAAAAAGGAAGACGTTTCTCAGATAAAACAGTCCGCAGCAGGAAACGAAAACATCCAAGCCGGTCGCGATATAAATGTCGAGGTCGGCCGCGACTTAAATTTCAATCAACACCCTATAATTGATGGACCTTACACTATCCCTTGCCCAAACTGTAAAAATGGAACTGCAAGCAATGCAGCGGCATGCCCTGAGTGCGGCTTGCCTGTGGCGAAAATTCTAAAGAGGAATCACGCCAAGAAAGAATATGACAGAGCCATTAAGGTACTGATAGCTCTCGGTATCGTTTTGGGTGCTTTGTGCGTATTAACCTTCATAGTTCCGGGGGTCATAAGGAATTATGTGTACTACTTAATTTATGCGGATATCGGCTTAATAATTTTTGGCTTCTTCAGAATGGATGCGATGAAGAAGGAATTAATAGAGAAGTGACATGGACCATGGGAGAGGCTGCTAAATAAGAAAGGTAGGCGTCGATGTTGGCAGTTCTAATAGTCATTGTTTTATGTTTGATTGTCTATTTTATTTTTAAGTCTCAAAAGAAGAGTCAGCAGCCTAATAGTATCTCACCCAGGTCTTCCATAAATAATAGAATGGTCATACCTGAGATAAAGATTTCCGTTACATCGAGTTCTCCTGAATCAAGCGCATTCACCGACCCAGACACGGGGCAATTATCGCCGTCGGGAGACGGCGGCTGGACTCTGAATCCCAAAAGCTCTTTCCCTTTGACTATCTATGGAGTAAATGAGGCCATCGCTCAAGATATAAAACAGACGTTAGAGAATGGCTACACCCAAGGGCCACATTGGGCAATTCAAAACACCATCCCATTGGTGGCCCGATACAACATCAGGTGTGACCAAGTTGATCGTTATGTCAGAAAGTTTAAGCCTATTTATCGAAAGAAAATAGAAGAACAGATACAGGCTTCCTCTGAGTGGACATCTGCCTCAGACCTCGACAAGGAAGATTTGCTTTTTGAGTTTAAGTGCAACTCTATTGCATCTCTCGATGTCCGCCCTTATGGTGATTTGAGCGTGCTGTTTGAAGTTGAGAATGTGGATTTAACTATTGACGATGCTTTAATTAAAAGATACGGATTTGATGTGATGCGGTTTTATATTGTACGAAGAAAGGGCGTATATATTATACCGGCGGACCACTACGACAGGGGGATGTTTGAGCGGCTGTCCGATGTTGGGCTGGCAATAAGAGGAGAAAAAATCCCGATGCAACCTACCTTGGAATTTCTAAAACTGAAAGAACTGTCGTCGATCGTGGCTGACTTGAATCCACCAAAATTTTCGCGCAAAGCTAAGGCCATAGAATATCTGATGGGTGTGCCTGATATCGCTCAGAGGGTAAGCAAGGTTGTTGGTTATAGATCATTATTTCAGTTGTTACTTTTGCCTGTAGAATTCGGACATATCAATTTGGAGAAGGTCTCTCTTTCATGGCGGTATGCCGAGGCACTTACTGGTCAGATTTGTATGACTTTTTACAGTTCAGGTTATGCTCTGCAAAAAAAGAGTCATCATCTGGAACTTATGCGCGAATATAATTCAGTAAGGGGATGGGAAATTGCTTCTACAGAAGACAGTTGCCCTTTCTGTAAGCGGGCGTCGACGAAAAAACATTTAAAGGGACAATATCCTCAGGTACCCTTGCACCTTGGCTGTCGGTGCCATGCTTTACCTGTCCTAAAAAGTTCCTCATGAAAGGGGATTTCTGACAAAAAAATACCACAACTCTTTGTTTTTGTGTGCTATTTTTATTAATGTTCGTTAGGTCAAAAGCCATGTTCGTTAGGTTGTTCGTTAGGGGTAGGGGGCTAAGGAACATAAATTAAAGAGCCTTAATGCACAACAAATGCTTATTTGATAATGACTAAAGGGCTTTTGAAGGGTTTTTGAAGACCCTTTAAAAATGGAAAACTAAATGGCAAAAAGTGGCAAATACCCGGTAAAAGTGCCCAAAAATGGAAAACTACTTTCTATGCCTTAAACATAGCAATTCTTTTTATTTTTCAGGTAGTTATCGGCGAGCTTACGCCGCCTATGAAATGGAAAACTACATAGAAAAGCATACCAAGAAACAGGAGATCTCAGGACGCGCTGATCAGGGGCTGAGGAGTGCTGTAACGGGAGGCGCCCAAATGGATGGTTTTATTGGCCTGCTGACCGAGATCATTGTTGCAGCGGGGATCGAAGAACGTTATATCTTCCACAATAAAAATCTTGAACTGCCCGGCTTTTTCAGACCTACAAAAGAATGGGATCTTCTGGTAATCAAGGACGGACAATTAATTGTCGCTCTTGAGGCAAAGTCGCAGGTTGGTCCTTCTTTCGGGAACAATTTCAATAACCGTACCGAAGAAGCGATGGGCAGTGCGTTAGACCTTTGGACAGCATACAGAGAAGGAGCTTTTAATAAAACAGTAAAACCATGGCTCGGGTATCTTTTTCTTCTGGAAGACTGCAAGGAATCACAAAGACCTGTCAGGGTAAAGGAACCTCATTTCACGGTGTTTCAAGAATTCAAGAATGCCTCATATGCGAAACGTTATGAACTGTTTTGCAGGAAACTATTGAGAGAGAGACATTACAATTCTTCCGTTTTTCTTTTATCGGACCGAATAAATGGTACTAAAGGCATCTGCAAAGAACCTGCTGAAGACCTGACTTTCGAACTTTATGCCCGTTCACTTATTGCTCAAGTTGCTGCCTTTGGAACGAGTTAAGAATGTATACTCAGACTCATGTTGAAAATCAAACTACAACGCACAGATTGATCCATGGTGATACACGCTCCCTGTCATTTATCCCTGCCGAATCCGTGCACCTTGCGGTAACTTCACCGCCTTACTGGTCGCTTAAAAGATATAATGAAAATCCTGCGCAGTTGGGCCATATTTCCGACTATGAACTCTTCCTTTCAGAATTGACTAAAGTATGGAAAGAAGTTTACCGGGTTCTCGTACCGGGCGGCAGACTCGTCTGTGTTGTCGGCGACGTTTGTTTATCAAGAAGGGAACACGGGCGGCACCTTGTAATGCCTTTACATGCGGACATAGCCGTCATATGCCGCAAGATCGGCTTTGATAATCTTAATCCCATCATCTGGCACAAGATTTCAAATGCGACCTTTGAAGCAAATAATGGGACTAAATTTTTGGGGAAACCCTACGAGCCGAATGCAATCGTAAAAAACGATATCGAGTTTATCCTGATGCAGCGAAAGCCGGGCGGATACAGGCGGCCTACTGAAGAACAGCGCAGGCTAAGCATGATCAATAAAGATGATTTTGCAAAGTGGTTCAGGCAGTTCTGGAATATCACCGGTGCATCCACCAGACATCATCCAGCACCCTTCCCTTATGAACTCGCTTACCGCCTTGTGAGAATGTTTTCCTTCTGGGGCGATACCGTGCTCGATCCTTTTTGTGGAACGGGGACGACGATGCTTGCCGCTATGAAGTGTAATAGGAACAGCATCGGTATTGAGGTAGATGAAGAATATTGCCATATGACTATGAATCGCCTCAAGGCAGAGAGGCGCGCTTTATCTGGCGAAGTGAAGATCGAGTTCTCAAGAGCATATGACAATAGGGGGAATCTTGTTGTTGGAGAAGAGATGGCTGGGTATGGGGTCAGAAAAGGGGGGAGGAAATCAAAGCGCAAGACCTGACTCTCTTGACTCTAAACGATAAATGAATAATGAAGATTTGACCCTCATGTTTTTTCCTCAGTTTAGTAAAACTGATATTTCAAGACTTGACCCTAATTATTCTCTTCTTGGATAATAAAAATGCAATCATAGTAACAACGTCCCTAAATACTCGTCCTCTTATTTACTCATTCCTTTACGTAAAAGAGCAAAATGAAAGACCCCAAATCCCTTGTTTTTGAGTTCCTGAATTAGCCGCTTCCTTTCCATTTCACTATCGTATTTGAGTAATCGGCATCCCGTCAAGAAAGGCAAACTTCATGTCAGTATTTTCTTTCCAAAAGCTATCCGGTATAAGGGCAACCATTTCATCTCTTGAAAATATCCCAGGCCTTATTACTGTCTTGCTGTCTTTTCCGAGAAACAATATGCTCCATCCTTTAAGGACGCCGAAGTAATATTCAGAATCATCCCGCTCATATGCCTTAAGAGCATCTTTTTCAGCGTCGTTTAACTCTCTGGAAGAAATAAAAGCATAAAGAAATAAATTTGTCCTTTCTTCGTGACGCTCTGTATAATTATGAATCTCACCTAGCCAAAAATTATTGGAGGCACGATCGAATCTGCCGACGGAATTCCTTTTCTCTAATCTTTGCATTAGAGACCTCTCCTCAGAATATATGCCGAACTTTGGATGAATCAATACCGGGTCTAAGGTCGAAATGCCATATATTGAATTCGAATAGTCCGCCAGTTGTTTTGCTCTCGGAGAAATATCCTCTATAACGTGGGATCGCTCGATGCCGTTAAAAAGCCTTGTGGGAACGAATGGCCATAAAGCAGATACGAGATCGTACTGCTGATAAATACCTACCCATGAGTTAGTCTTAATTGCGATAGGAAATCTATCAGCCCAATAAGAGTACTTCCTCCATGAAAAAAAGCTAAGATCAAATTGATCGGATTCCACTATAACGTCAGAGTCTTTCACTGCTGTTTTCCTAGCGGACAATGATTTTGCAAGCAGCGCAATCTGAGATGTCAGTGTCAATTTTCTAAAGTCAAAACTTTTTAGTAAGACTTTATTCTTGGATGCAAGTTTCTTTAATGTTGTCACCTTTCCGATAACTTTTCCCAGGTCTTCAGACATCATATCAATATCATCTGTGACAACCAAATGATTAATGAGTTGAGTAGTAATAGTAGTAAAATTGCTGAATATATAATCCCAAACGATTTGACGAATTGGAGAATCTATAGCTACCTTATAGCGGCTGAAATGGTCTTTAATTTCCAGAACTATTGTTAGCGCGATTTCATCGGAAAGTTCCTTGAATCGTTTTTCAATATTATCTGGAAATTTTGTAATCGCGTTCCGGTCTACGGAAAGTGTCGGACGTTCTGAGCCGACAAAATTAATAATAGAATGATGATTATCCAAGATGTGGCTAAGATGAGAGCTAATTTGTCCTTTCTCTACACCTATACCATCAACCAGTATTTTCCCATGTTTTGTCATATGGATCGAATTGAGCACTCGGCGATTTAGAACTGGCATGTCAGACGTCGGCAAATTGAGGAGAAAGTAATACTCGATACCAGAGTGGCTTACAGTCAACGCTTTAGTTTCAATAAACTCTTTGCAACAGGTGTAATCGTCATAATAGGAATAGCCATCGAAATACAGAAGATATTCCTTAATCAAACTCAATTCTTCGTCAGTAGCTCCGAGTTCGAATAATTTTAAAGGGGTGCTCCACGGCCTTACTTTGCCCAAAGAACCATCAGTAAAGGCTACGATCAAAGACACCCTCTTGTCTGGAGCACCTATTAGATTCGTGAGTATTTTATATAAACTGTTATCCCACCGCAAATAGTGAACTTCGTTGTATTTTCTAAAAGCATCATTATGTTCCCCAAAAATTAGGAGCAGTTCTCTGTCAATAGAATCACAGTTTAGCTTCTTCTCTTCCTCTTCATGGAGAAAAACTTTTACTATTGTTCCGTGATTTCCTATTTTTTCTACATCTATGTCTGAAGGAGGCCTATAATAAAAGTGCTCATGCGGGCCATCTATAGAAAAACTAATCGTTTCTCCAGCTGACTCATTATCGTCCATATGTCTGGTTGTAATCTCTATTTTGTCACCAATCATGAAACAAGATAGAATACCAATGCCGAACTGAGACGTCGGGGTAAACGGTTCCTTCCATTTAACGCTTCTTCTCTTGAATTCGCTGGACTGATAATACGAGTTTCCTATATTTAAGAAATAATGATTTATAATCTCTTTTGTCATGCCCATGCCATTATCGCAACAGTAAATATATTTCCGCTTTTCTCTGTTTACAATTGCTTCGCCTATGCCAAATTCTATAAGACCTTTATAAGCAGCATCATGATTTGAATACGATGCCACAGCACATCTGCAAGCGTCCAAAGCGTTCTGATACAATTCCCTCAGACATAAATATTTATCTTTATAAAGTCCAATGCCCATCAATAGATCTAATATTTTCTTCTGGTTCAGAGCAAATTTCATGTCAGGAACGGGAATGAACGTGCGTTCATCGAACCTGATCTGGCTTTTGTCCACTTTATCGGCAAGAAGCAGAGTATACTTCGACACCAAACTTTTCGTATTTCTTGAATAACCCAAGGAATGGATGAAGCTGAAATAGTTATTTATCTCCTCCTCAATCCAATTAACATAGTCATGAATAAAATAGTACGAAACTGGATCATCACAATGAGCGATGCATTTAATTTTAATCCTTTCTTCCGCATCAGTTTCATTCATTGTGAAATGTGTCCCTTGAAACTTTGCCTTCCAATGCTTCGCACTTTCCTCGGAGTCAATCATCTTTTCAGCGAACAAAGACTTGGGAGCTCTATCATAACTAAAGTGAAGTATGTCCCCTAGCCTTAACATTATAGATAGAAACTGAAGATTTGCGATCTCATTGCCGAAATAGCTCGCCTTAATATCAAGGTTCTTTATAAACACGAAATCTTCGCCATGAGCCCTGCATATTTTTGCAAGATCAATTGCTAAAGAATCGCCCCATGAACCCCCTAAACGGTCGCTGAAGAGATCTGACAAGTTGCCGACGTATGCCTCCACTCGCTCTGCATGCATGTTACGAATATATTCACGACGAAGAAATTCGCTGTATTCATAATAGCCAGAGATATTCCCGGCAGAAATAAATTGACTCAATTCCGAAGCATATCCATTTCTGAATTCTTGATAATCTATAAGCGTTCTGCTTAAATCTTTCTTAAATTGATTCTCGTCTTTATTTATAAATATAAAGTCCTTTGTCCTTTCAAAGTTCCCGTATAACTCACTTTGCCTATCCTCAATAAAACGAAGAGCCTCAGAACTTCTAAAGGGAGGCTTCAAGTCATTCTTCACAGAGCTTTGGAATTGGTCTCCGCCTAATTGTTCGCTGCCTTCAGTGCTTCTTAATAATCGTATCTCCCATTCGGGTAAAGCCATCCCGCAATCATGCAAATAAGCAGATAGATATAATAAAAACAGCTCATAACAAGACAGATTTTCTATTAGAGAGTCTGGCATTAATGCTTCGATATTTTTTATTACCTGCTCGCTGTGGGAAGCATCATGCAGGTCATGATAAGGCAACTGAGCTATAATAAATTTCAAGTGTTCAACAGCGCCTTTTTTGACGGTCGCCATTAAATCCAATAATTTAGAACTTATTTCCACTCTTTTGTTTTTTAAAGCTTCATGTATCGTCATTGTTGCGATTCCAGTCTCTTTAACTATAACGGTCCTTTACTACTCGTTTTCTTGAAGGAGCAAGGAGGTCAGGTCTTGTTTCTTGATTTTTCCGCTGTCGCACATCTGCTCAACACCTCTCCTTCTCTCCAACCTTCCCGACAATTCTGAAAGATCGTAAAGAGTGAAGAGAACAAAAACAACTGCTCTCATTTTATCACATTACCCTATTTATTACCTCCTTTTAGAGGTATTACCCTTTTTTGGAAGGCAGAATAGCAGGGGACGTCGTTGATTAAGTTGACTTATTAGACGTAATTTATCCAAATGTATTTTTCAAATGGTATTCATCATTTTTAATCGTATGCTCGCTATGCAGACTTGCAGGTGGAAGAAACGTTTTAACTTTTTGGCGAACCCAAACTCATTTTTCTCAACTCCTTCATCTACTCAGCATAAGGGCTGATTCTATAACAGTGAGCCTTTCCCCTCGAAAGAAATAGATTCGAGAAATAGCAACTGTTGTTTAGTTCTCCCTATAATAAACGCCTGCCGGATGTTTCTTGGAGAGCAAGCATTCACATAGAAACAAATATTTTAAAAAATTCCTAATCTATCAATTATCATTTCAAATACTCACATGTCATTAATATAATCCCGATCTTTATAAGAGGCTTGACCAATAGTAATTAATACTATATAGTTATAAATATGGGAAAAAGATTAATGAATAATTCAGGACTGGATTTCTTTTATAGCAGATCCAAGGAAAATGGGCTGAAAATAACTCCTCAACGTACAGCTATCTATCAAGAACTTCTTAAGGCAAAGGACCATCCGTCTGCGGATGACATTTATAACAGGATAGTGAAGAAGATTCCAAATATATCATTTGATACTGTCAACAGGACTCTCTTGACTTTCTCTAAAATTGGCATTACAAATGTAGTTGAGGGGTACGGGCAGCCGAAGCGGTATGATCCTGATATGAACACCCATCATCATTTCAGATGCATTCAGTGTAACAGCATAATTGACTTTAACAATAAGGATTATGACAACATAACTGTCCCTGAGGAGCTGAACAGACAGTTTTCGGTGATAAGAAAGAAGGTAGTACTTGAAGGTCTTTGCAGCAAGTGCAGAAAAAGCTGATTTTTTCTTCTTTAATAGATAGTATTTATTACTATATAGTAATTTATCATAATATTGAGTAGGTGATAACAATGCGTTCGATGGGCAGCGAAAAAACACATTATTCAGTTCAACAATTCACACAACGAAAGGAGTAAACATTATGAATGAAGACAGCAAATGCCCGGTAACGGGCAGGGCTCATAAACACACGGCCGGCGGCGGCACGACGAACCGAGACTGGTGGCCGAATCAGTTGAAGCTCGACATCCTGCACCAGCATTCCTCCAAGTCCAATCCGATGGGCGAGGGGTTCAACTACGCTAAAGAGTTCAAGAGTCTCAACTTGGAGGCCGTGAAGAAGGACCTCCGTGAACTGATGACGAAGTCGCAGGACTGGTGGCCGGCGGACTTCGGCCACTACGGACCTTTGTTCATCCGTATGGCGTGGCACAGCGCCGGCACCTACCGCACCGGCGACGGCCGCGGCGGCGCAGGCAACGGCAGCCAGCGCTTTGCACCCCTCAACAGCTGGCCCGACAATGCGAACCTCGACAAGGCGCGCCGACTACTCTGGCCGATCAAGCAGAAATACGGCCGGAAGATTTCCTGGGCCGACCTGATGATCCTCACCGGCAACGTCGCCTTGGAATCGATGGGTTTCAAGACCTTCGGTTTCGCCGGAGGACGCGAAGACGTATGGGAGCCCCAAGAGGACATTTACTGGGGGACCGAGAGCGAGTGGCTTGGCGACAAGCGCTACTCTGGTGACAGGAAACTGGAAAACCCTCTCGCTGCTGTGCAGATGGGCTTGATTTACGTGAACCCGGAAGGGCCGAACCGTAATCCGGATCCGCTTGCTGCTGCCAAGGACATCCGCGAGACGTTCGCGCGTATGGCGATGAACGACGAGGAAACCGTCGCGCTGATTGCTGGCGGTCACACCTTCGGCAAAACCCATGGCGCTGGCGATGCGTCACTCGTGGGCCCCGAGCCTGAAGCCG
>JBGQLV010000033.1:0-28991 GCA_041500225.1 Thermodesulfovibrionia bacterium
GAAAATACTGGTTCCGGTAGACGGTTCAAAATATTCAATGGAAGCCGTAAAAGTAGCTTTAAAATATGCAAAAGCAACAAAAGTAGATATATCTCTCATGACCGTAACTCCTTTTATTTCTGGTCTTGATCTCGAGATTTCTGCCGGTGCAATGGATAAACTGAATGAGAGCATGAAGAGTCGCGGCGAAGAGGTTCTTGCTAAAGCTCAGGATATTCTGAAAGCTGAAGGTGTGTCTGCGAAAACTATTCTCTCTTCATCCATATCCGCACCTGATGAGATTATCGGTTTTGCTGAAAAGGAAAAAACAGACATCATTATCATAGGGAGTCGCGGTCTTGGAGGCGCTGCTACAAGGTTCTTTATGGGGAGTGTGGCTTTAAAAGTAGTCAATCACGCACCCTGTAATGTTTATGTAGTGAAGACGTCTGATTAGTATAGAAAATTTCTAAAACCGATGTGATGCGCTGGGAAAAGAAAGCTGCCTGATTAGGAGGGGGAGGGCAGCTTTCTTTTTTAACCTGAAAAATGCATTTGTCTGGTAATTATGGTAGGCATATATGCAGAAAAACCTTTACAAAGCAGAATTTGGATATTCATGGTTATCAATTTGTGATAAATAAAAATATGAGTTTAACCCGCCATAGGCGGGTTAACTGAATATTAAATGTCTTACAAAGGAGCTGCTGGTAAAGCTTTCTCTGCACATATGCCTGCTTCAAATTGAATGAATTGCATTTTTCGGGTTAACCTGAAATTTCAGCGGGAAATACATCCTTATTTATTCTTCAAAATATTTTATACAGATGGGACTTTTACTGACGTATTGTTGCTTTTAGGAAAAGAGTAATTATTGGTCTTTTAGGGTCATTGGAGAAAACCTGCACACTTTTAGAGATAGAACCTGCTCTGCCTTTTATATCAATCTTTGCAATAATATTTCCTTTTTCTCCAGGCTTCAGACGGCTTGAACTAGCCATCACTGCTGCGCATCCTCACGATGGGATCAATTTTTCTATGACGAGCTCTTCATTTCCACTATTTGTAAAATCAAAACTATGTTCGATTGTATCAGACTGGGCTGCTATCCCAAAGTCATAGTTCTCTGTATCAAATGTTATTGAAGGCTGGGAATAAGAGATAGCAGGGAATATGAATAAAAACGCTAATATGAAAATCTTTCTCATGAAATATATTACAACATCCTTCTTTTAAAAGAAACCTTTAGCAAGCAAATTTCGTCAAGGGCCTTAAATAATTCGTATGTTATACTAAGTGGTTAAGCGCATGTATGAATTTATAATCATAAAGGGAGCAAGGGAGCATAATCTCAAAAATATTGACCTCTCCATACCCAGAGATGCAATAACTGTAATAACAGGGCCGTCAGGTTCGGGTAAATCATCGCTTGCTTTTGATACTATATATGCAGAAGGGCAGAGGCGCTATGTCGAAAGCCTATCTGCTTATGCCAGACAGTTCATTGAGCAGCTTCATAAGCCTGACATTGACTATATCGAAGGGCTGTCTCCATCCATTTCAATAGACCAGAAAACCGTTAACAGGAGCCCCCGCTCGACTGTCGGCACCATCACTGAGATATATGATTATATGCGTGTCCTTTACACAAGGATAGGAAAGCCATACTGTTATAACTGTGGCTCTCTTATATCAAAACAGGAATCTGTGGATATCATTAATTCAGTTATGTCCATGCCACAGGGAAGCAGGCTTCAGATCCTTGCGCCGATAGTCAGGGACAGAAAAGGCGAATACAGGAAAGAGCTTCAGGAGATGCGCAGAGAAGGTTTTATAAGGGCGAGGATAGATGGCGAGATGATGGATCTGACAAAAGATATTACTCTCAGGAAACATAAACGCCATACAATAGAGATTGTCATAGACAGGCTTATCATAAAGCCGGGTATTGAGCGCCAGTTAAAAGACGCAATCGAAACAGCCCTTACTTACTCAGATACAGTAGTTATAAATCTTATCGAAAAACACAGGGATATCCTCTTCTCAAAAACCACGGTATGTCTGAATTGCGGTATAAGCTACCCGGAAGTAACCCCGATGTTCTTCTCATTTAACAGCAAGCAGGGCGCTTGCCCGAGGTGTAAGGGGCTGGGCTTCGAGAATCTTGAGGAAGATTCTATTGAGCTTGAAGAATACAGATACTGCAGGCTCTGTGGAGGATTGAGATTGCGGAAAGAAGCATTGAGCATAAAGATACAGGACATAAATATAAGTGAATTCGCAAAGATGTCAGTAGAAGGTGCAGTATTTTTTATCGAAAACTTAAAACTCACGGAGAGAGAACAGACGATTGCATTACGTGTCCTTAAAGAAGTAAAAGACAGACTTTATTTCCTAAAAAAAGTAGGACTCAATTATCTCACTCTTGACAGGTCATCCCTTACGCTATCAGGCGGAGAGGCCCAGAGGATAAGACTTGCGGCACAACTTGGTTCTTCTCTCACAGGTGTCCTCTATATCCTCGATGAACCGAGCATCGGTATGCACCCGAGGGACTGCAAGAAACTCCTCGAAAGCCTTTCATCAATAAGGGACGCCGGCAACACTGTTATTGTTGTCGAGCATGATGAGGAGACAATAAGATGGGCTGATTGTGTTGTGGATATGGGGCCGGGTGCAGGGCTCAGAGGTGGTTGGATTGTGGCTTCAGGGAGACCTGAGGAAATAGAAAAAAACGAAAAATCAATAACCGGAAAATACTTAAGTGGTTCAATGTCAATAGATATCCCTTTTATGAGAAGAGATCCGAAAGACTCTATAAAGATCGTTGGTGCCCGGGAATTTAATCTCAAGGATATCGATGTTAATATCCCGCTTGGAATCTTTACATGTGTGACAGGGGTCTCAGGTTCAGGTAAAAGCACACTCGTGCTCGAGATACTCTATAAGGCACTCTGCAGGGAAATATATGGAAGCAGATTAATCCCCGGCCGATATAAAGAAATCATGGGCATGGATAAGATAGACCGCGTGATATGTGTTGATCAATCACCTCTTGGAAAAACACCAAGGTCTAATCCGGCAACATATACCGGGGTCTTTTCATTTATTAGAGAGTTATTTGCACAGGTTTCTGATTCAAAAATAAGGGGATATGCTTCCTCGAGGTTCAGTTTCAATCTTTCAGGCGGAAGGTGTGAATCCTGTCACGGAGGTGGGTTGATTAAGGTAGAGATGCATTTCCTGCCTGATGTTTATATATCATGCGATACCTGTAAGGGGAAAAGATATAATAAAGAGACCCTCGATATAAGATATAAAGGGAAGAACATTGCAGAGGTACTTGAGATGACTGTGTCCGAGGCACTTCAATTTTTTTCGTCAATCCCTCATATAAAGCAAAAACTCGAAGTACTCGAAGATGTAGGGCTTGGTTATTTACAGCTTGGACAACCTGCATCAACACTTTCAGGCGGTGAGGCACAGAGGGTGAGACTCTCAAAAGAGCTCGGAAAAAAATCAACAGGCAACACACTCTATTTACTTGATGAACCCACGACAGGACTCCACTTTGTTGATATACAGAGACTGCTTAATGTAATAAACAGCCTCGTTGATTCAGGAAATACAGTTATCATAATAGAACACAACCTCGATGTGATAAAATCTGCCGATTATATAATAGACCTTGGACCTGAAGGCGGTGAAGAAGGAGGGAAGGTTGTTGCAAAAGGTACGCCAGAAGAGGTCAGTATGAACCCTGATTCCTATACGGGCAAATTCTTAAGGAATAAACTATCAAGGCTAAAACATGCGAGGGTAGCATGAGAGACAAGTTCAAAGTTCATCCGCCACGGCGGACAAAGTTCAAGGTTCAAATAAAGATTTTTCACTTTTCACTTTTCACTTCTTACTTTTTACTTCTTACTTTTTTGTGTGCCTGCACAGCCCAAAAAGAAAAGATTTACAGAAAAAACAGGATATTGATGGACACATTTGTTACCATAACAGTTGTTTCTAATTCAAAAGACAGGGCTGAGAATGCAATAAATACTGCATTTTCTGAGATAGAAAGGCTCGAAAAGCTGTCAAATTTTTTTTCGCCTGATAGCGAGATATCCCGGATTAACAAAAATGCAGGCATCTCCGGGGTAAGGGTATCGCCCAATATCCTGGATATGCTGAATAAAGCAATAATGGTTTCTGAAAAGACCGAAGGTGCCTTTGATGTGACAATAGGCCCTGTCATAACCCTCTATGACTTTTATAAGAAGATAAAACCTGAAGAAAATGCAATAAAAAGAAATCTGTCATTGGTGAATTACAGGGAGTTAATTATTGACAGGAACAGATCTACTGCATTCCTGCGAAAAACAGGTATGCTTATTGACCTCGGCGGAATCGCAAAAGGATATGCTGCTGATAAGGCAGTAGAGGCATTAAAAAGAAACAGAATAAATTCCGGACTTGTATCCGTTGCAGGAGATATCAAGGCATTCGGGCTCAAACCTGATGGAAAGCCGTGGAATATCGGCATAAGGAACCCGAGAATCTCCTCTAACACCCCTTTAGTAAAGGGGGGCAAGGGGGGATTTTCAGATGATATCATGGCAACCCTTGAACTCAAAGATATGGCTATATCCACTTCCGGAGACTATGAGCGTTTTTTTATAATCGATGGTAGGAGGTACCATCATCTGCTTTCCCCTAAGACAGGCTATCCTGCTGAGGGATGTCAGAGTGTAAGCGTTATAACAAAAGAGGGTGCATTTACAGATGCATTCGCAACAGGTGTCTTTATACTTGGCCCTGAAAAGGGGATAAAGGTTCTTGAAAAGCTGGGGTTTGATGGGATAATAGTGGATAGTCAAGGGAAGGTACATACCACGCCTAACATCAGAGGGAAGTTTGAATTTAAACGGACTGCTTAAAAGTACTACAATCGCTGACAAAATCCTTTTATCTGTACTGATACTTCTATCTTTTTCAGGCATCATTTTTATTAAGGAAGTCCTGCCAAAAGGCCGGACTGTGCAGATAGAGGTTAATGGTAACCTTGTATATGTATTGCCTATTGATAAGGGCAGGACTGTGTCAGTAGAGGGTCCTGAGGGCAGGACCGTTGTTGAGATAAAAAATCATAGGGTGCGGGTAACTGAATCACCATGCCATAACAAACTATGTATAAAGCAGGGATGGTCCGAGAGCGGAGCAATAGTATGCCTTCCAAATAAAGTTGTTGTAACCATAGGCGATCACGAAGATGAAATTAACAAGATAGTTGATGCAATTACAGGATAAATACAGAATAGCCCTGCTCTCTGCCTATGCATTAGCCCTTCACGGATTTGAGAGTCTGTTGCCGACCCCGATCCCCTGGTTGAGACTCGGCCTTGCAAACATTATCACTCTTACAGCACTATTTCTTTACGGGGTACGGGCAGCGATAATGGTTACCTTAATAAGGGTGATCCTCTCATCATTATTTACAGGCACATTCCTCGGCCCTGCCTTTATCCTGAGCCTCGGAGGAGGGATTACAAGCACCCTTGCCATGGGTTTTGTCTTGTCTATCACACCAAGATTATTCAGCGCCATAGGGCTGAGCCTTATTGGTGCATTATTTCATAATATTGCCCAGCTTCTTCTTGCTTACTTTCTATTTATACAGAGGGTTGAGGCAATACTTCTGATAAGCCCTTTGATTATTTTTATTGGCACAGTTACAGGCGCTGTAAACGGTGTTGTTTCAGATCTGCTGATTAGTAACTTGAAAAAAACAGACCAAAAGATTCAGAATTAATTGTGAAAATCATCTGTCCGATATGTAAGAATACAACAACCTGGGAGGAGAATCCCTGGAGGCCTTTTTGTTCCGAAAGGTGCAAACTCATTGACCTCGGCAAATGGGTATCAGAAGAATACAAAATACCTATTAAAAGTGAAGAGGAAATAGAAGGAGTAGCAGAAGAAGAAAAAAAAGAGGAAAAGTGACAAGTTGTTAGTTATTAATTATTTGTGTTAGTCTAAGAACCGATAACTAATAACCAAATAGTGTCTGTCCATAAAGTCGGTTTCGGTAAAAAGTCGTCATTCTCGCGAATCCGTCTTACGTATTGACGGACGGAGGATGACAAACACTGTGTTTATGGACAGACACTAAATACAGATCCACCCTTTTGTTTAAGGGGGGAAGGGGATAAGGAGGGGTTATGATTAAGATAGCGGTTGCAGGTGCAGCAGGGAGGATGGGAAGCAGGATTACTGCTCTCTCAAAAGAATATAAAGAATTACAATTAGCAGGTGCATTTGAGAGAAAGGGACATAAAGATATAGGCAAAGACATCGGGACAATAATCGGCATTGGAAATACAGGTGTAACACTTGCAGATAGTCTTGAATCAATCATCAGCAATGTTGATTTAGTTATATCCTTTACTACGGTAGAAGCATCAAAGGAACATCTGAAACTTGCGTCCTCAAAAGGTAAGGCCATGGTTATCGGGACGACCGGCTTCACAAAAGATGATTTAAAAGAAGTCGCTAAACTTACTAAAAAAATCCCATGCGTAATGGCCTCCAATATGAGTATGGGCGTAAACCTTCTTTTAAAGGTATTGCAGGATATTGCAAAGGTACTTGGCGATGCTTACGACGTTGAGATTATCGAGGCGCACCACAGGATGAAGAAGGATGCCCCAAGCGGTACCGCTTTGAAAATGGCACAGGTAATCGCAGATGCCTTAAACAGAAATCTTGATGAGGTTGGAGTTTATGCAAGAAAGGGGATAATCGGCGAGAGAACCAGCAAAGAAATCGGGATACAGAGTATCCGTGCAGGCGACATTGTTGGAGAACACACGGTTATATTCGGCGGTCTTGGAGAGAGGATTGAGGTTACCCATAAGGTATCGAGCAGGGATACATTCGCAAGAGGCGCTCTTAGAGCAGCTAAATGGGTGGTTGGCAAACCGGCAGGCCTATATGACATGCAGGATGTGCTGGGACTGAAATAAGGTTGTTAGCTTACTGAAAAAATAAGAAATGTTGTAGCTTGGTGGAATTTAAGGATATTCCGAAGGGGACTATAGGATGTCCCCTTTTGTTCCTTCTGTTCCCTCCTTTTGTTCCCTCTTTTAAAACTCGAATATCCGGTGGTTGAAGCATTGTTCTCAAAATTTAAACTACAGGGAATCAAACTAAAAGGTATAAGATCTGAAAGCAGAGGGCGTAGTGTAAGGTATTCTCGCATAAGTTGGCGATTATAAAGAGACAGGCATTAATGGTGAGCAGACAGTTATGACGGAAGAGCAGACGAAATATCAGTATGGAAAATCCATAAATTAATTATAATTTATGGAATACTAATCCATAAATTTTGACAAATTTATGGAATTACATTAAGATATTTTCATGATTAAACGTGCATATAAGCTTGAAGAACTAATAAAGCCTAACAAAGTTTTAATAATTTATGGGCCAAGACGAGTCGGTAAAACAACTCTTTTGAAAGATTTTTTGGCTCATACGAAACTAAAGTATAAACTGGATTCTGGTGATAACATAAGAACTCAACAAGTTTTAAGCTCTCAGGATTTTGCCAGAATACTTGATTATGCATCAGGTTATGAACTAATAGCTATTGATGAGGCCCAACAAATTCCAAATATTGGTATGGGGTTAAAAATTATTGTTGATCAGATTCAGGATATTATGGTTATAGCCACCGGCTCATCATCTTTTGATCTGGCAGGAGCAACCGGCGAACCATTAACAGGCAGGAAAACAACCATTGCTCTTTATCCTATGGCACAGAAGGAGCTTCTGCCCCTTTATAATAAGCATGAATTAAAAGAAAAACTGGAAGAATTTCTTGTTTTCGGTTCTTATCCGGAGGTTATTACTGCTAAAACTCGTAGGGATAAAATTGCTGTACTTGAAGAGATCGTTAATTCATATTTGTTAAAAGATATCTTAACGATAGACAGGATTAAGGGTTCGAAGGTTGTGCTTGATTTACTAAAGCTAATAGCCTTTCAGGTTGGCAGTCAGGTTTCTCTCAATGAACTCGCCACTCAAATTAAACTTGATGTGAAAACGGTCAGCCGTTATCTTGATATCTTTGAAAAAGCCTTCGTTATTAAACGCATTGGAGGGTTTAGCAGGAATTTACGCAAAGAAATAGTGAGTAAGGCAAAATATTATTTTCTGGATAACGGTATCAGAAATGCAGTTATCCCTCAGTTTAATCCTCTTGACAGCCGTAATGATATCGGGATTTTATGGGAAAATTTTGTGGTTATCGAACGGATAAAAAAGTGCGCTTATCAGAACATTTATGGCTCATTATATTTCTGGCGGACTTATGACGGTCAGGAAATAGACCTTGTCGAAGAACGGGAGGAGAAGCTGTTTGGTTATGAATTTAAGTGGTCGGAAAAGCAAAAAATGAAAGAGCCGAAAGACTGGTGTAAAACATATGACAATGCTGAATTTAAGATAATCAATCGTGAAAATTACTTGGAATTTATTTTATAAAATAGTAACAGGCTTTAATATCTCAATATCTCAATATAATCAATATAATCTTTTTCTTCTTCGCCTTTTGCTATTAGTTTTTTGTTTTCAAAATCTTCTTTTGCCTTGTCCTTATTTCCTTTATAAAGAGGGTCAAGCTCTATTGCACGGGTAATAGCAGTTGCGGCATCGCCATATTGGCCTTTAGCATTGTAACAGAGCGACAGACCGTAATATGGCAAATGAAAATCGGAAAATCTCCTTAAAGACTCTTTATATGCATCTATTGCATCATTGTATCTCTTTATCCTGTAATATACCCTGCCCAAATTATTGAATGCCTTTTCAGGATTTTTGTATAAGGTGTTTGACATGGCCATTTTATATGATTCAATGGCCTCATCGAATCTCCCCGTTTTTTCGTATGCAAAACCAAGGAGGTTCGATGCCTCTGAAAAGTTTTTATCTATCTTTAAAGCCTTCTGGAAATACTTTATAGACTCTGGATAGTTCTCAAGCTTCAGAAGATATATGATGCCCATTGCATTAAGGATTTCTTTATTATTGGGGTTAAGCTCCAGTGCTTTCTGGAACTCTATAAATGCCGGCTGGATATTGTTGTCATTGAGATATGATATGCCTAATTGATAATGGGCATTCGCCTTCTGGATATTCTCTCCTGTCTTAGTGGTTGAACAGGAGAATAGAAATATTGTAAGAAAAATAAGAATATTTATTGTTTTCACCCTTTAATTCTCCTTATTGAAACTATCAGAAATAGGTAAACAAGTAAAGAGGTAAGATATTTCCTCAAAGATTTTTTCCCATGGGAATCCACTTAAATCGACCTCAAAGCCGTCCGGTAAGAATTTAATCCTTCCATTTCTTTTCTTGCGAAGTTCAAAGATATCCCGGGGCTCGACCTTTGTATCAGGAGAGAATATTACACGGATATTTCCCTGCGTGTCCTGGATCTTTGTAATGAGGAGCTCTCTTGCTATTATCTTCAGCCTCATTATATCTAAGAGGTTTTTAACCTCATCCGGCGGTCTTCCAAATCTGTCTTTAATCTCCAATTCAATCGCTTCTATGGCTTTATTTGTCTTTGAAGATGCAATCCTTCTATAGAGGCTCAGCCTGAGAGTTATATCATCTATGTATTCTTCAGGTATGAATGCATTAACCCTCAAACTTATTGAAGGTTCGAACTCTTCTTCAATCTTCTGGCCTTTTAACTCTGCTACTGACTTTTCTAACATCTCCATATAAAGGTCAAAGCCGACTGCATGGATATGCCCTGATTGTTCAGCGCCAAGGAGGTTTCCCGCACCTCTGATTTCCATGTCTTTCAAGGCAAGCCTGAAGCCTGCTCCAAGGTAGCTCATCTCCTGTATTGCCTGCAATCTTCTCTTAGCCTCTTCTGTAATTATATCCTCACCTGGAATGAGAAAATAAGAATATGCCCTCACGGTACCTCTTCCAACACGGCCCCTGAGTTGATAGAGATCAGCAAGTCCCATCGTGTCTGCCCTGTTAATGATGATTGTGTTAGCTGTTGGGATATCGAGCCCCGAACCAATTATGGCTGTGGCCAGAAGCACGTCTATTTTATACTCGTAAAATTTAAGCATAGCTGTTTCAAGCTCCTTCTCAGCCATCTGCCCATGTGCAACTGTTATCCTTGCTGAAGGCAGGAGTTTCAAAAGATAATCGGCTATCTTATAAATACCTTTTATCCTATTATGTACAAAAAATACCTGACCGTTTCTCTCGATTTCTTTTTTTATAGCCTCTTTTATCAATTCCTCATCGAATACCGAGACGATGCTTTTGACAGCGAGTCTTTCCTCCGGCGGTGTTTCGATTGTACTCATGTCTTTTATGTCTGAGAGCGCCATTGAGAGTGTTCTTGGTATAGGCGTTGCAGTAAGCGTGATAACGTCAACGCCTTTTTTAAATTCTTTTATCTTTTCCTTTTGCCTGACACCAAACCTGTGTTCTTCATCAATGATAAGAAGGCCGAGGTTATGAAAGTTTATATCCTTGCTAAGAAGACTATGAGTTCCTATAATTATGTCAATATCGCTGGTTGACAGCGCCTTAATTGTTTCCTTCTGGTCTTTTTTCGATTTAAACCTGCTCAGATAATCTATCCTGACAGGAAATGCAGAAAACCTTGTTTTAAAAGTCCTGTAATGTTGTTCACACAGTATTGTAGTAGGCACAAGCAGAGCCACCTGCCTCCCATCATAAACTGCCTTGAATGCCGCCTTCATTGCAACCTCTGTCTTACCATATCCAACATCACCGCAGATAAGCCTGTCCATTGGTTTTTCTGATTCCATATCCCTTTTAATGTCTTCTACTGCCTTTATCTGGTCAGGTGTTTCTTCGTAGGGGAAGAAGCTGTCAAATTCCCTGTGGAGTTCGGTATCAGGGCTGAATGAAAAACCCTTATAGACCTTTCTCTCAGCATAAAGGGCAACGAGTTTTCCTGCCATCTCGTGTATCTTCTTTTTTACTCTCTCTTTTGTTCTCTGCCAGGTCTTCCCTCCGAGCCTGTCAATCTTTGGAGTAATGCCTTCTTCAGAATGATATTTCTGTATGCTGTTAATACTTTGAAGGGGTATGTATAATCTTCCACCTTCATACTCAATCAGCAGGAGATCTTCTTCGACACCTTCTATGCGCTGGCGCATAAGTCCATGAAATCTTCCAATGCCATGGTCTTTGTGGACAATAAAGTCGCCTGGTCTAAGGTCATCGAGTGAGGTGAGGAGCCTTGCTACCTTTGATTTCTTGATGGGCCTGTAGCCAGGCCTTCCACCGAATATCTCTTTTTCGGTCAGGATTAAGAGGCCCGGTAAAAAGAGGCCTGATGAAAGGTCGCCGACAGTTATCGAAACACTTCCCTTATACTCAAAAATCTCTGTCTTATCTATGACGGGTGCAACTACACCTCCTTCTATCAGTATGTTTTTAAGCCTCTCTGCCTGGCTGTTTGATGAGGAAATAAGGCGAATCTCTGACTGGGTGTTCTTGATTTTTTGTGGTAATTCCTCTATATTTTTTCTTTCTTCAGGAATAATCCCCAGACCTTTTATCGAAAGTATCCCTGCATCATAACCATGGCCTTTTATGGAATATCTTGAAAAAAATGTAATATCCTCAGGGAGTTTTTCTCTTTCCTGAATCGAATCTGAAAAAAGGTATCTTGAATTATCCATTAGCTCAAGCGGTGTTATGCCTGATAGGGGGTCTTCTGCCGGGAATATTAAGAACTGAGAAACATCTTCTCCGGATCTCTGTGTATCGACTTCAAAACTCTTTATGCTATCTATTTCATCCCCAAAGAATTCAAGCCTCAGAGGGTTTTCCGATGTCGAAGGAAAGATATCAAGAAGCCATCCGCGCCTGCTGTACTCACCTTGCTCGACAACAAGCGAAACATTTTTGTAACCTATCTCCTGAAGTCTTTTTTCAATTTCTGTCCTGCTGATCTCCATGCCTTTGGTGAGATTTATAACGTTCCTATGTAGTTCTTTCTGAGGCCATATAGGTGAATTAAGATTTTTGAAAGAACAAACAATAGAGTTTTTTCCCTTGAGTGAGTAAACTGCCTTTGCCCTCTTACCTGAAAGGGAAGGGCCATCAGGCTCTGGAAGTAAGAGGACCTGCTCTTTTTTAAATGCCTCTCTGAAAAAATTGATATCCTTATGAAGCTCTTCTG
This sequence comes from Thermodesulfovibrionia bacterium, assembly GCA_041500225.1. GTDB lineage: Bacteria > Nitrospirota > Thermodesulfovibrionia > Thermodesulfovibrionales > SM23-35 > 0-14-3-00-41-53. The sequence continues at coordinate 12,227 of JBGQLV010000033.1, forward strand.
CAAGTTCTTCGGTTAATTCAACTGCAAGAAATGGTTCGTCGTAAAGGGCAAGAAGGAGGGCGGCAGATGAGCCTGTGAGGTTGTAAATGCGCGAGTCTTTAAACCCGTCTTTAATGATATTTTGTAAAGGTGTAAAATCCATTGACAATATGCTAAATTATAACATACAGATTTTATTTAAAAGGGTGAGGGTATGAATAAGATATTAAGACTTGGTCTTCCAAAAGGCAGTCTTCAAGAGTCAACATTAAAACTTTTTAGAAAGGCAGGATACCACATTACAATATCAAGCCGTTCGTACTATCCATCTTTTGATGACCCAGAGATAGAGGCCATGTTAATCAGGGCACAGGAGATGCCAAGGTATGTTGATGCCGGAATACTTGATTGCGGCCTTACAGGCAAGGACTGGATAATGGAACAGAATGCTGACGTACATGAGGTTGCTGAGCTTATTTATGCAAAAGAAGGTCTCAGGCCTGTAAAATGGGTGATTGCAGTTCCCAATGAATCTATGATAAAGACCTTAAAGGACCTGAATGGAAAGCGGATTGCAACAGAACTTGTTGGGTTTACCAAGAGATATCTTAAATCCAAAGGTATAAAGGCTGAGGTAGATTTTTCATGGGGTGCAACAGAGGTCAAACCGCCTCACTTAGCTGATGCGATTGTTGAACTCACTGAGACAGGCACTTCTCTTAAGGCGAATAATCTGAGGATTATTGAAACCATCCTTCAGTCAAGTACAAGGTTTATTGCAAACAAAAAGGCATGGCTTGATAAATGGAAGAGGCAGAAGATGGAGAATCTATCGCTGCTTCTTAAAGGCGCCCTTGCTGCTGAAGAAAAGGTCGGACTTAAAATGAATGTGCCTAAGAAGTCTCTAAAACGGGTTATGTCCCTTCTTTCTGCAATGCATTCTCCAACGATATCTGCCCTATCAGATGAGAGGTGGTATGCCCTTGAGGTCATGATTAATGAGAAGGTTGTGCGTGATATTATTCCAAAACTCAAGATGGCAGGCGCATCGGGGATTGTGGAGTATCAGCTTAATAAGGTTATTCCATAGCGAAAAGTGGCCTCTGCAAACCTGTATTTAGAAACAATAAACTTTTTAAGATATTTTAATAAAACTGATTGTATTGAGTGTGGTTTTACATCATGTGAGGAGTTCATTGATGCTCTGAGAAAAGGAATAAGAAGACCTCAGGATTGTTCTTTTATCAGTAAAAATCAGGCTTATGCCTTAGATATAATACAGAGAATTAAGGATTTGTGGCCTGATGTTCCCCTTCTTACCCACCCGAGGCCGAGCTTAATCGGACTTGTAGAATTAAATAAACCAAATTCTGAATCTTTGATACTTATTACAGGCAATAATGAATATACTGAACAGGTTCTTATGACTGTTTTAGGGACAACTATATGCCCATTCTTTGTTATTTTTGTTGATACAGACGGTAATACAGTTGATATGTCTATGATTTATAAGACCCTAACAGCGGAAAGAGTACATAAGGCATTAAAAGAAACGACTATAGAAGAAAAAGTAAACAGAAAAGAACTTATAATCCCGGGACTTGCCTCTTCTCTAAAGGAGGATATTGAAAATTTGACTAACTGGAATGTTAGGGTAGGGCCTCTCTGCGCTGCTGAATTGCCTCTTTTCCTTTCTGAAATATGGATACCGCCAGAAGGGTAGGTTTTATCTTCTTTTTTTAAAGAACAAAGATAGCAAAAATATGGCGGTAGCTGTCAGGACTATACTGCCGCCGGGTGCGATATCGAATTCGTATGAGAAGATAAGCCCCAGAACTGTAGAAATCACTGCGACGCCGCATGAGGCTGCAATCATAAAGTATAAGTTTTTAGCAAATAATTGTGCGGTTGCTCCTGGAATGACGAGGAGTGCCGAGATGAGGATAATACCCACAATCTTCATAGCTATAACAATAGATACTGAAAGGACAACTAAAAAAAGGATATTAATGGCCCTGACTGAGATCCCACTTACACGTGCTATCTCCTCGTTATATGTTGTCATAAATATCTCTTTTAAAAACAAAATGATGACACCTATTACTAATATTGCTATAAACACTGAGAGTAAGACTTCTTTGTCAGTAATAGCTAATATGTTTCCGAAAAGGTAGCCGAACAGGTCCACATTATATTGTCTTGAGAGGCTTATGAGAACAATACCGAGTGCCATCGAACTTGCAAAGAAAATACCTATAGAGGCATCCTCTGAGACCTTTCCCTTTCTACTTACTATTTCAATCCCAAGCGCAACAGCAATACAATAGAAGATAGCTGTAATAGTTGGGTTTATACCTGTGAAGAAACCGATTGCTACTCCGCCAAAGGCTGCATGAGATATACCCGCGCCTATGAAGGACATCTTGCGAAGTACTACGAATACCGATACCAGTCCTGATATCAGGCTGACTATAATCCCTACAAAAAAGGCCTTCTGCATAAATGCAGAACTTAATATCTCGTTCATTTTCTTATTGTCTTCTCAGCCGCTCGCACTTATCACATATATCTGTATGCTGAAGGAGGTCTACATTTTTTCCATATAGTTCTGTCAATACTTTTTCATTAAGGGCACCGAGAGGATTACCCTGGTAATGAAATGTGTAGTTAAGACATGCAATTTCATCCACATAAGCTGGTATGGTTCCAATGTCATGCGAGGCCATAAAAATAGTGATATTGAACCTTTTCTGGAAGCCCTTTAGGAGGTGATAGAAATCTCCCTGGCCTATTACATCGATACCTGTGTTTGGCTCATCAAGTATCAATATTTTAGGTTCTCCTGCAAGTGCTCTTGCAACTGATACCCTTTGCTGTTGTCCTCCCGAGAGTTGACCAAATTGGACATTTCTAAGTTTCTCCACGCCCATCATAGAGAGGTATTCTATGGCTTTTTTCCTGTCTTCTTCTTTAGGCCATCGCAGTATGCCAACCCGCCCGTATCTTCCCATCATGACTACATCTATTACCCTGATAGGAAAATCCGGCTCGACCTTTAATTTCTGAGGTAGATAACCAAATATACTACCGGTTTTCAGGACATCTTCCGGATGCCTTCCAAAGACAAATATCTCGCCTGAAGAAGGTTTTATAAGGCCGAGTATTGTTCTCAGAAGTGTTGTTTTCCCTCCGCCATTAGGGCCTACTATCCCGATAAACCTGCCTTCGTCCAGAGAAAGGGTTATGTTTTTTAAGACTTCCCTGCCATTTAGGTTCACGGTAAGATTATTTATTTCAATTGCCTTCATTATTTCATCACACTTTCCATTACAGTAATATTGTATCTCATCATATCTATATATGTCTCTCTGCCTTTCAGACCGCCAATAGGATCGAGGAATAAAACCCTTGCACCGCTTTCCTTTGCCACAGCCTCAGCAATCTTAGGATTAAACTGGGGCTCGACAAAGACAACCCTGCTTCCTATGCGATTGATTTCTCTGATAATATTTGCAATGTGTTTCGGACTAGGCTCTTTGCCAGGTGACTCTTCAATTACACCTGCGACTCTCAGCCTATATCTATTTGAGAAATAATTCCAGGCTTGATGGAATGTTACATATTCTTTTGTCCTGAATGCCGTAACTTTTATAGAGATCTCTTTATCAAGCTGTAAAAGTTTTTTCTTATATATGAATGCATTCTGTTTATAAAACTCGGCACCTTGCGGATCAGCTTCAATAAGGGCCTTTTCAATCTTTGTAACTATGCCAACTGCAATTACAGGGTCAAGCCATATATGCGGATCAGCACTTGATGGACTGTGGAAAGGGTCTTCTCTTATCAGTGATACTCCTGTTGATGAATCAACGATAATGAGTCTTTTATTTCCTGATGCCTTTATTATCTTTTCAGCCCAGAACTCAAGGCCTGCACCTATTTTGACAAAAACCCTGGCATCGGTGACATCTTTCATAGTTTTTGGAGTTGGTTCATATACGTGGGGACTTGCTCCCGGAGGCAAAAGTAACTTCACATCAACCCTTTCTCCTCCAACCTGCTTTACAAAGTCAGCAAGGGGTGCAATACTCGCAATGACCTTTATCTTTTCAGCATAAGAATGGTTTACTATTATTACAAATAAAAAAAACAGTAGTGTTAATATAAAACTCTTTTTCATTTATCGCTTTTTATATCATAAATGCAAAGAGTTTGTAAAAGATATACAGGCCCGGATTCAAATATAAAAGTTTCAATAAGCAGAAATAGCCTTGCAGCGTTTATAAAATGTGTAATATTTTACATAAACTTCCAAAAAAATTATAGAAAGATATCAGATACATCGTGTAAAATATATATATATTGAATAAAGGACTTTAATTGATGAAAAAAGTTAAGATCCATACCGTTATTTTTATATTTCTAATCTCTATATTTACAGTAGCACCTATTACAGCTTCTTCTGAAGAACCAGGAGAGGCAAAACCATCTGAGGAAACCAAGGAAAAACTCAGCCCTGCGGACAGTGAAGCGAAGGCTTATGAGCTGTTTAACGAAATACTTACCCTTACCGAAACGTCGGACACAAAGACTGTACTCCCGCAGATAGAAACATTATATTTTAAGATAATTAGAGAATATCCGGAAACTGCCCTTGCACAGGAAAGCTACTGGAGGCTGATTTCAATTTATGTGGATAGAAGTATTCCTCCAGGATATGAAAAGGCAGAAACCCTTTATTTTGAATTTTTGAAAAAATATCCGGAGTCAGTGATAAAGAATATGATAGAAGATACCTTGTCTAAAAGTTATTACAAAAATGGGAAATGGGATAAACTTTTAAAGTTGTCCTTGCCTGCAGTCAATGAGTTTAAAGAAAAAGGTAAACTTTCCAATCCCAATCTTATGTTTATGTATGCAGAGGCAAAGTTCAACCTCGGAGATCTCATAGAGGCTGAGAGGGCATATAAGATTGTTATAGAGTTGTTCCCGACTTCGAGCAAAGCTGCTGCCTCAAAAAGAAGGCTTGAAGAAATAAAAAAGACAAAGGCGAAGGCTGACAGCGACTAAAAAATCCCGATCCTCTTAAGTGCGTTAAGAAAATTATCAACGAGCATCGGATTGAAATCATTTCCCGCTGCCTCTTTCATGAGCCTGACCACGGCTTGTACCTCAAGTGCTTTTCTATATGGTCTTTCAGTCCTTATGGCGTCAAAGAAATCTGATATGGCAACCAACTGACTTATGATGTGCTGTCTTCTACCGCGCCTTTTAGTTTCCGGGTACCCTTTGCCATTGAACTTCATGTGATGTTCAAATGCAGCAATTAAGGCAAGTTTAGGTATGTCCTGCAGTGTACTAAGATATACCGCCCCTTGAATTGGATGTTTCTTCATCTCATCCCATTCTGTCCCATCAAGCCCTGTCTGTTTTTCAAGAACCTCCTTTGAGATAAACACCTTTCCAACATCGTGCAGCAGCCCTGCAAGCCCTGCATCATAAAGGCTTTCGCCTTTTAAGCCGAGAAATTCTGCCTGAAAAAGTGTCAAAATTGAAACATTTGAGGCATGCACATATGTGTACTCACTGCAGGACTTCACGGGGCTTACAATGCGGAGTACATTAGCTTCTCTTTTCAGGGCAGAAATGAAGCCTACAACAGATTCTTCCAGTCCAAACATGTCCAGTTTCTTAAATCTTGAAACTCCTTGATAGGCATCCTTAACCATAGAAATGTTTTCATTCAGCAGGGCCAGGACCTCTGCTTCTTCAGACCTGAACCGCACCTGAACTGCTCCTAACAATATGTGTTCGCTGGAACTGGGAGATTCCTCTTTTAATGCCATCATGGATAAGAATCTCTGAAGCTCTTCAATGCTGACGCCCTTTTTGATTATAATCTTCTCAATTCCATTCGTTCTGAGTCTCTTTCTAAAGTTTTCTATATGAATGCCTTTTTCAGTAATAGGGGTATCATTGAATATGATATTCCTTCCGAGAAGGGTGAGGCTGAATATATCGTCAACATAGAGGCTATCTAAGATAGCAAGAGCTTTCGCTGAAAGCTCAACAGCCGAAGCGTGCTCCTTTGAATACAGGGCAACATTTGACATAGCAGTCACTAAACAGGATATAAACTCTGAAAATTTATCAGACATTTTCAGCATCTCCTATAGTAGGAAGCCCCTTCAGAAGATTATTGCAGATAGTCTTTATCTCTTCGTTTTTGGACTTAATGCCAAGGTCGAGAAGGGGTTTTATTGCATCTGGCGAGTAGTTTTGAAGGGTTCTAAAGATTTCAACCTTAAGCTCATCAAGTGTGCCTCTATAAAGCAGAGCCTTTGAGTTATATAGCCTCTTAAGCGGCTCTATTGCCTTCGCGTCCCCTATTTCTGCGAGAGCCTTCACGACCGGGATCTTGTAATACAATTCAGCGCCGAATAGATCTTTCTTTTCAAGTAGCTCAATGAGATATGGCACTACATCACTGATCTTATAAACTCCCGAAAGCATTATTGCCTGCTGCCTCAGATCAAAGTCCTTACTTCTCAGATAGTGCTTCAGGTACGAGGGCGCATCATGAGTGCCGAATTCTAACATTGTTTTCACTGCCTCTATACTTATCTTTTGGTTTTTGTCTCTGGCTAATCTTCTTATATGATCTAAGTGTGGTTTTTGGGATCTTTTCCCGCCGCACTCCCTGAAAAGGTAAATCATATTTCTTACTACATACCAGCGTTCATCATTCAGCCTCCTTAAAGCCTCGGGGATTATATCGCTGCCAAACGTGGAAATGACATACAGCAGGAATTTTCTTACAGTTGGGTCACTCTCTATTGAAAGGGCATCAAGCATCGGGTTTATAATGTGATACTTTAATCCCCTCGCAATATTTACAGCACCTTCTCTGTCGTTTCTGCCCCAAAGTTTTATGGCGTCCAGGAGTCTTGAAATAAATTGACTTGAACGGAAAAAGTGATCGACCATACTCGAAGCCTCAACCTTGAACCTTCCGCTTAGTGAATGCGAATAAATAGTATTATAAATAAAGGAAAGTTCCTGAAACCTGCCGGTCTCTAAAAAAGCATTTGCAAGTTCCGAAAGTTTTGTAAGCAGATTCAGATAGCCGGTGCTGTCTATGAAGTCTGACTCAAGAAGCTCAAGCATTGTCTCGGAGAGGGTTAAATCTACTACTTTTTCACTACAGTCCTGCTGAAGAGCTTCAGCTAAAGGGCTTCCATCTGCCTGAAAGCCTTTAAGCATTGTTTCAAGATCTTTCTTATACAGATTACTTACAAAGGCATCTGAGCTGTCTTCTAATAGTCTGACTATGCTTTCATCTATCTCAATATCATCTGCTAAAAACCCTGCTTTGCCTGATAAGCCCGAGACAAATTTACCATCGGCCTTAATGTTCCCAAGCTTATTGATGATATTCATCAGGCTCTCTGGTATTATTGAGGACCTCTCCTTAAAGACCTCAAGCATTGTCTGAATGTCTTCTTCTTTCAGCTCGGCAAGAATCTTTTCAATTTCGGCGGATTCAGAAGGAGGCTGGCTGAGAGCCCTTTTGAGGAACTGGGACTTAAGTTCCGGGCTGAGATTGTATATAAATAACAGGAACCTGTCAAATGTATCTTTGCTTAATCTGAGCTGTCCTTTTCTTCTTAAATATGTAGAGATAACACTATCATAAGTCTCATCAGAAGCATCCTCTGACACATGGCTGTTTATAATAGCGGCAATCTGTTCTGGAGGTATACTAAGGATTACACTATCGGCTTCTTTATCCGCAAGCCTTCCTTGAAGCAAACCATATACATAATCTTCCCATAGATTTGGTTCCAAAGCTCCAGGCTTAAATGAGTTTTTAACAAAGCTGAAACTGGACAGGTCCACGAGGTTTAGTCTTATGTGCCGCAGACTTTTTATTTCCTCAGTATCAAGCAGGGCCTTGCCGGTAGGGCCTTCATGCATTGTTATCAATTTATGCAGGGAGACAAGTTCCACAGCCTCAAGCCCACTATAGAATGTAATGGCTGCTATGCCTTTATCGTGAAGACTAAGTGCAAACTCCGAAAAGACAGGGTTTTTACTGTCGAGGGTGTATTCATCAATAACCAGTGTGTCTTTTGCAATGCCCAGTGTTATACTGTTTCTAAGCTCAAAGAGCTTAGAAAGAAGCTCAAATGCCCTATTAATGGACTCCTTTGCAATGGGATGTTCCGGGGGATATAGTCCTACGCTTCTTCTTGATATGTTGAGCTCAATAACTGCCGCTGAAAGGAGTTTTGCATCAATCGGAAGTTTTTCCTGCTTTTTTTCTTCCATTTTCTTAGGGCACTTAAAATTATTAATGCGGTCATTAATAAGGACACTCGCAACTTAATTTTAACGTCATGCCCGAAGTTCTTAATCGGGCATCCAGAGCCTTTCTGTCCCGAAAGCGTTCGGGACCGGTCAAGCCGGAGAATGACAAGAATGTATCCTTACTTATAGCCGTCTTAGTATATAATACTTTATTGATGAGTGATTGTAAAAAATAATATAAGGTTGGCGGATAACCTTCAGAACAGATTCTTAAAGGCCTTTAGAGCGAAATACAACCTCGATTCGAGGAGGCTAATCACAGCAGCCATATAATTAATCCTGCTCCACATTTTTGTTTCCATATTAATATATTTCGATCCATCTTCTATTTTGCAAACCTTACCTAAAATTTTATTATTCCGAACAGGCTCGTCAAAAACAATCATCGCATCCCCTTTAGTTTGAAAAGTAACCACATCATCCTGATCCTGCTTTTTTTTAATGATGCGGTGAAGAACAGGGTACCCCAGATGGTTCTTAAAGAGTATTAAGTCTCCTCTCCGCAAGGAAGTGTAAGGCACCTTTTTTATTGTCAGGATTTCTTCTCCGTGAAGGAACGGGGACATGCTCCTGCCGGTCACTTTTACACGAAGGTTAGAATCGCTATTTAAGATATCCTCAAAAAGATGCAAGACCGCAGGATCTGTTTTTTTAGTTAAACTTAATTTTAAATCGGTATCTGAATTTTTATGCTGATGCAAATTTTTCCAAAACATCCACTACCTCAACATCTGGTTTAAAATAGAGTTCGTATGCCGGGATATGGGAAATCATATCCTCACAGAAATTTAGAATCTTTGTCATTATTTCCTGATCATACCAGGGTATGGAAGTCACGGGAAGAAGCCTCTCCAATGCTTCCTTCTTATCAATTTCTTTTATTTTGTTGTCAGACCCATGTGAGATAAAAAATATGCCTGAAAGTGGAATACTCTTATTTATCGCTATCCCTTCTTCACCCGGCCACGGGGTTCCAAAGGTCATAAAGGCTTTATCAATTTTTCTAATTACAACCCTGTCATCGCTGAGCAACACCGGATACTTCTTGGCAGCAAATTGTCTTGATAGAGTGCTTTTCCCTGCGCCTGACCGTCCGGCAAAAATATACCCCTTGTTATTGATACCTATACCAGCGGCATGAAGAACAGCCCCATGTTTTTGTGTCAGTGCATACATTAATAGAAGTTGATCCATAGGATATCTGACCGGGTTTGAAACGGTGTTGCCCTCGTTCTCATTTATGAGCATCTTGCTGCAATAGACGGTTGCTTTTGTGATGTCACGATTAAACTGTGCTATCCAGATGGGCTGATTATTAAAAGCTGGTGGATTGAGCACCAGAAAGTAATCATCGTTGTTTAGGAATAGCGACCATGATTGGCCGCTGTCAAAGATTTTTGTCAGCCTTTTAGTATCGGGTATATTATTCAATTCAAGGTCTATATTGATATCAACGGCTAAAGGGTCTCTCTCAGTTTTAAGGAATGATTTATAGGCAGGGTCGTAATCCTGGAGTATTGTTAAATCACGGCAGCTTATGGAAAAATTGATACCGGCGATTTCTATATTGATTAGATACGACATTTGTTATCTTTCCGGAAAACGGTAACTCTCTATGAACCTGAACCTGCACAACCGCCTCCAATACAATTAGTTGGCCATCCAACAGCAGATCCGCTTGACGCCAGCTTGCACCCAACTGCAAGGACTTCTTCTGCAGCCAACTCAATTGTTCTGAGCATCGGTTTTTCATAATGCCTTTTACCTTTTTCCTTCTCCTGATCAAATTTCACTTGTCGCTCCCTTTAAATAGTTAATTGTTTATTGTTCGAAAACGATGCTGTCCCATTTTACAGAGATAATCAGAATATCTGTCTTCTGCACCACTTTCCAGTTTAAAAAAGGCCGGACAAAAACCACATAATATCCTCTTTTCACACTGGGTGCAAGTATAGGTAGCACCACTTTTCTTTTCTCGTATGCGTGGTATGACGTCATGCCAGCCGGTGGGAAAACTGCCCGCTGACAGGCTATATCTAAAGCTGGTCGTCATCAGACATGGCTGAAGGTTGCCGTATGGATCAATATGGAAGCTTGTGAGTCCCGCACCACAATTATAAAGTGTATCTGACACAGGAAGTCCTTGATACCTTTCAAAGTAATCCCTCCAATGCCGAAGCCTTTCATCATCTGAAAATTCTTTTTCTACGGCGTCTTCAGGAGATACCCTCAGACTCAAAGGGGTTTTATCACCATTTAAACACGGAAATATGGCTGCATCAAAACGGAATTTAACACCTAAATCCTTTGCCATGTTTTCTATATCGAAAAATTCATGACGGTTTAACGTCATGAGAATAGTTTTCAGTTTTACATTTATTTTGTGTTCTAAAAGCCGTCTGATACCTCTTAGACATCTTTCGTAAGAACCGTTGATGCCGGTAATTTTTTCATAGGTTGCAGCAGACGCACCGTAAAGGCTGATCTCAACTGCCTGGGGAGGAAGAGCCTCGAAAAGCCCTAAAATACTGTCTGTTACCAAGGTGCCGTTTGTGAAGACAGTGACCAGCAGGCCCTTTGTCTTGGCATGCGTGTAAATCTCCGCAAAATCTTTTCTCAAAAAAGGTTCCCCTCCTGTAATGAGAAGGTACAGGCAGCCGGCATCTGTAATCTCATCAATAACGGATAATAACCGGCTGGTATCCATCTCATACTCGTGCATCTTCTGTACCTCAGATTGCGGACCGAGATAGCAGTGAACGCATCTCAAGTTGCACCGGTGGGTAATATCAATGCTACCCAATAAGGGGATTCGAAGTTTAACAGCCTTTTTATTAAACTGTTGCAGATATTCTTTATCATTGAGCCATGTTGTTTCAGTGCATTCCAAAGCTAATTTACTCCTGTGTAATCAGGTCTTCTTTTAGAAGTTCAGCAATAAATTCATGGACGTCTGCATATACCTGTTCTTTATTCACGTCGAAAACGGATGGGATACTGTCGCTGATCTCATGGAGGTTCCTTTTGCCGTTTAGCTGATTCCAGATGTATTCGGCTACAGGGTTCAGGGAAAAAATCCTCTGCATATCAGCCAGCTTTCCACTGATAGGAACCAGAATTGTCTCACCAGCGATTTCACGAGAGACTATTTCATTCTTTTTTTTAAATATCTTTCCCCATATTTCATTTCTTGAATTCATAAAAGGATTTATTTCAATTTTAGCGCCGGGTCTCCCATAAGGTTATATATATCCAGTATAAACCCTGAGACCCCATTCATGCTACCTTTTTCAAGTGCCTTTAAAACAACGTCTCCGAGAGTTTGCTTCCTACCCGTGAAAGTTGACATGAAAAACATCTCATCAAGTATCACGGCCTCTGAGTTTATAGACATTCCGGTCGGAGACCAGACTGCAACAGCGCCGCCGTTTTGTTTCAGCACTAACACCTCGCTCAAAGAATCGTAGCCGGGATGAGAAAAGTTTCCCACAACACAGGTCATGGCTGTTACTACAGGGAGTCTATTCTGATTGGTCATGGAGGCTACATCGCTGGTTAACAGTAACCCTTCCTGTGCCAGACGGTCTAATCCTCCGTGGCCTACATAGTTCAAAAGGAAAGCACCGTTATTTATCCCATTCAGAACCATCTGTCGTGCTTCTTCTATCGGATGTTCAGACAGATAGATCTTGTATGCTGTGTACCCGGATGGCAGCAATGTAGCCACATTATTGCTGTCTACAGAGAAATCCCCACCATCATCAGGATTATCAGCAAGCATAAGAACCTGTTTTGTCCATGTGCCTCCGCTGGAGTTTTCATAGGCGATAGTCTTTCCGATTATATCCGTCAGCTCTTCAGGGGTCACAACAGGCAGTCTTCCGATAGCCATCTCAGGGATATGGTCTCCGTTTATGTCTGCAAAATAGTTATCAGATGGGAAAAGTCCCTGAGGAGTTCCTATCATTATGGGTGGGATCAGGTTCCCACCATGTCCCTGGTTGTCCTTGTAGTCGAAGGTGCCTTCTCCGGCAAGAACCACATATCTTGGTGCCTTGCTCCAGTTATAATATGCAAATGAGAGGAAGTTCCTAATGGCCTCTGGAGAGTAAATGCCATAGTTGAACTCATCCATAATGTCTTCCAGCTCTACTACCATTGTCTTTAACCCCTGATGCTGACGGTAGTCGGCAAGCGCCTGGGAAGCATCTTTCAGCTCTTCAGGAGTAATTACCAGATAGTTTGCCCTGTTACTCCGTTCCTTCAATTTAGAAGTTTTATCAACAATTAAAGATACTGGTGTGCTTAGTCCATCAATGGTCAGCGCCAGATACAGGGACTCAGAAGAGGCTGGTCTGAAACTCACCCGGTAATTATCAGCAGCAGGATGGTCAACAGTGGCAGCAGTTATGAGCTTTGCTTGGTCTATGTTGCTTACATCAAACACGAAGATAGCAGGGTCAGTAAAGCCTTCGATGGTAATTACAGGGTTACTATCTCCTCTGACAAATAGCCTGTTGTTAACCGCTTGATAGTATCGCTGATAACTCAAATCAAAAGAATCTACATAGAAGATACTGTAAGGTGCGCCGGTATCAAGAAGTCCAGTCACCATAACATTATTGTCCCCTTCGTTCAAAAGCGACTGGTTGAAGGACAGCTCAAGTGTGTGAGCCTCGATCCCATCCCACCGGTCTTCACCTATTTTGGTTCCATTAAGACTGATTACTACATGGTGGTCCGGGTCGGTGCTTGTATTTGTATCTGTATCACCCTGAAGATGGACAGAAAGTGTTGCTGACTCCGAAGAGGAGGCTACACCATTGGCCTTAATATTGAAGGTCTTGCTGCCGAGACCAGAATCACCTGCGACAATATAATCCCAGAGCCAATAATCAGATTGTGGGTCATCAAACAGAGCTGTTGCCGCCCAATGGTCTTCCTCAAAATGGAAGGTTTCTGTAAATGTTTCTCCACCGATAGAAGGATCTGGTCCTGTTCCTGTGATAACCTCCATCTGCAGACCTCTGCCTTTCTCAAGCCAGTAGATGTTTTCACGGGTGTATATACTGTCGATACCTTGTCCGTAGAAATAAATGCCTGAATTATCTGAGGATGACAAATAGGCGACATTTTGTCCCTGGTTAGTCAGAAGCAATTGGTTATTATTGATCATCCCCTGAATTTTAGTAGTTGTAGTTCCCGTTAAGGATGCGATTTCTGAGGCAGATAGATAATATAATCCATTCTCTCTTACAGCAATCTTTCCCTTACTGCTAACCGTGAAGGTTCTAATTGCTTTTCTTGTCAATTTCCCTGCATTAATACGGGACTTTTTGGCGTCTGAAATATCATGTGCCTTCCTGTTATAGGTTGAGGTCATAGGTTCCTGTTTTGGAGATGCTATCTCTTGCTTTCCTGCCGTTACAGTGTATGGGCCATAAGTGCGTTTGTTACCCCTGTTCTCGATTTCCACAAGTTTGTAAGTATAGGTTTTTTCAGGGGAAGCTGTTTTATCTATATAGCGGTATGTGCCGCCCTGATGAGATACTAAAAGACCCGGCAGAAGTTTTTCGTTTATCTGAATGTATTCCCCTTTTGGATCATCTTTACGGAAAAGGTAAAAACCAACAGTGTCAATCTCTGAAGCTGTCTGCCACTGCACAACTACCTTACCGTTTTCCTCATAAGCCTCAAAGGAAGAGATTACTGCAAGTGTTGGAGTGGGATTTTTGTAGCCGAAATTGATGCCGGTTTGATTCCCGCCGGTTAGATCAACTGTTTCCTGATCGTTAAAAGGACCAGTTGTGCCCTCTGTCTTTTCGTAAGTTGTTATAAAACCACTCAGAACTCTGATAGTATCAGTAACCTTAACTATATAAGTCCCGCTCGCCAAATTATTGAAACTATAAGTGCCGTCAGATGCGGTGGTGGTAGTGGCGATCACGGTGCTTCCCTGCATTAAATCCAGTGTTACCCCTCCCATCCCGGTCTCGGATGCGTCGATCACGCCGTCCTCATCGTTGTCCTGCCATATAGACCCTGCTACGCTGCGGGGTGTTGTTGCCTGATAGCGGAAATTCTTATCCAGGGCATTGCCTGGGGCTACTATGCTTGCAGCCTGCTGCTGTCCGGTTGTACTCGAATCGCTGTCTGTCCCGATATAAGTATACCCTGAAGGCGGGGATTCGATGCTGACAACATAGTTGCCGTTTGCTACACCGGTGAAAAGATAGTTTCCGTTTGCATCGGTGGTTATGGTAGAAATGACCGTATCGCTTCCATCTATAAGGCCGTTGCCGTTTATATCGCTATAGAGCTTGACCGTAATGCCGCTGAAGCCGAAGTCTCCGGTATCCTGTATACCGTCGCTATCTATATCATTGAACGCAGTAGTGCCGATGCTGCTTTTGAGGCTGTAGCCGAAGTTCGGCGCAGAGGTATTATCCACATTACCTGTAAGGTTGGCAATCTGCATTTCACCTGCAATGGCTGAAGCGGTCGTGCCATAATAATCGTTAAGCTTACCGTTTGTGTCTGAGATCCTGATTGTATAGTCTGCGCTGCCGCCTTCTACTCCTGAGAAGGTAAAGTTTCCGTTGGCATCGGTGATAGTGGTGGCAATGACATTAAGGCTGGCGTCAAGCAGGTCTACCGTCACCAGAGATATGCCGGTTTCTCCGCCATCCAGAACACCATCAGCGTCCACGTCAAACCAGAGCTTGTCAATGATTGTATAAGTTGTGCCCTGATAACCGAAGTCTGCAGATAAAATAGTAGAGCCTGAGCTTAAGTTGGTTATAACACGCGCATTACTTGCAATTGTGTAGCCTGTCAGTTTTGCCTGTGTTCCGTCAATATATACCAGATAATCTTCAGCGCCGCTCGCCGTTACTCCTGCAAAAAGATAATATCCATTGGGAGCTGTGGTGGTAGTGCCGTTTGTACCGCAGATGGCGATAGTACAAAGAGTATCTGTCCCGGGTTCCAATATGCCGTTACTGTTGGTGTCCCGCCATAGCTGGACAGTTACACCTGACAGTCCGGGTTCACCCGGATCGTGGAGGCTGTTGCTGTTGGGGTCGCTCCATACGAGGTCTCCGATAGCAGAGGTTCCCGGCGCTGTCCTGTAGCCGAGATCCGCATCCATGTATGACTGACCGGCAGTCAGGTTAAAGGAATTTGTTCTATTATCGCTATGGCCGCTTGGGGCGGACTGCTGCAACCCCGAGGGGAGGGTGCTTGCGGTAGCCTCGACATAGTAGCCGTTGCCTGGTTCTACGCCTGTAAAAAGGTAATGGCCATTGTCTGTTGATGTCGTCATGATTGTGGCGCCGAGCCAGTTTTTCAGTGCCACTTCCACGTTCGCCAGTCCCGGTTCACCCACATCCTGAATACCGTCTCCATCTGTGTCGAACCAGACAAAATCCCCTACTTCAGCGCTCTGGGAACTTGGATTGACTACCAGATTTGTGACGCTTGCGCTTAAAGGCAATACAATTTCATTGCTGTTAATAAAGGCTGTATTGGTGATATGGTCTATGCCGGTACCAAGCGGATTGTCTACAGTGACGTTAAAAGTCAGGGTAAGAGAGTTCCCCGGCTGGATACGGCAGCCTGTTCCCCTTGAGAGGAATTCGGGCGGATTCCCGGACGCAAACGTGCTGGGCAGATAATAGCTGATATCCACATTATCAACATTGAAAGTTTTATTAGTGGCATTAAATCCGCCGGTGACCCTGAATTGAATAGTAGTAGTGGCAGAGATGTAAGTAGTGAGGTTGTATGGCGGTGCAACAGAGGGAGTGCCGCCGTTGAAAGTTGCAAGTGTTGTAAAAGGCCCTCCTGCGTTATTGCTGGCCTCTATTACCAGCGTATCGCCTGCTACGAGATTGGCAGAGCTGTAGCTGAAATTCAGAAGCGGATTCACTGCTCCGGCAAGATTGGCAGTGCGCTGAATAGCCGAGGGAGTGCGCTGGTACGTGATATCCACATTATCAAAAGACAATGTCTCGTTGGTCACATCATAGCCGCCGGTGATCCGGAATTGAATAGTAGTAGTGGCAGAGATGTACGGTGTGAGATTATATGGAGGCGCAGGCGAGGGCGTGCCTCCGGCAAAGGTCGCTAAAGTCGTAAATGGGCCTCCTGCTGCATTGCTCGCTTCCACAACCAAGGTATCGCCTGCCTCGAGATTTGCGGCAGTGTAACTGAAATTCAGCGTAGCACTCGTGGCGCCGGTGAGATTGGCAGTGCGCTGAATAGCCGAGGGAGTGCGCTGGTACGTGATGTCCACATTATCAACATTGAAAGTTTTATTAGTGGCACTAAATCCGCCGGTGACCCTGAATTGAATAGTAGTAGTGGCAGAGATGTAAGTAGTGAGGTTGTATGGCGGTGCAACAGAGGGAGTGCC
>JBGQLV010000034.1:0-28710 GCA_041500225.1 Thermodesulfovibrionia bacterium
CATAACTCTCACTGCCTCAGAGATCCGTTGATCTTTAGCAACGGTAACTATCACCAAGGGTTTTGATTCTATGACACTTCTTAGTACCATCCTGCTTCTTCTTTCAATACTATCCATACTTTCAAGAGGTATTTTAAATTCCTCTTCAAGTCTTATATATCGCGGACTCAGAAGCTTAACTGCATTTACAGGACAGACCTGGTAGCAAGACTTGCATCTCGTACAGTAATCCCGAGCTATAAAGTATTTATCCTTTGTCTCAACCACGGCATCAAAGGCACATGCCTGTTTACAAAGTCCACAACTGATACACTCATCCTGATTGATTTCAAAAATGCCCAACCCACTACAGACCTTCGCCCTGCAGTATTTATCCTTTATATGCTCTTCGTATTCATCACGGAAATATCTTATAGTTGTGAGCACCGGATTCGGTGCGCTCTGTCCGAGACCGCATAGGGAGCCTTTTACTACAAGCTTTCCCAGAGTCTCGAGCTTTTCTATATCGCCTTCTTCACCCTTGCCTGATGTTATCTTCTCAAGTATCTGTAACATCTGGTACGTCCCTATCCTGCACGGAGGACACTTTCCGCATGATTCAGATTGTGTAAAAGAAAGGAAGAACTTGGCAACATCAACCATGCAGTTATCTTCATCCATAACAACCATGCCGCCTGATCCCATAATAGAACCGACTTTCCGGAGGGAGTCAAAATCTACAGGCAGATCAAGATACCGCGCGGGAATACAACCACCTGAAGGACCCCCTGTCTGTACCGCCTTGAACTCCTTATTGTCTAAAATTCCTCCACCAATATCGAATACTATTTCTCTCAGGGTTATCCCCATCGGAACCTCAACAAGCCCCGTATTCTGGACTTTGCCTGCCAGAGAGAAGACCTTTGTGCCGGATGAGCCTTCAGTCCCTATACTCAGAAACCAGTCAGCGCCTTTCTCGATGATCGGAGGTACGCAGGCATAGGTTTCTATGTTATTCAAATTAGAGGGATACCCCCATGCGCCGCCACCTATTTCAGAAAGCCTTGGGGGTCTCGGCCTCGGAAAACCTCTGTCACCCTCCATGGACGCAACTAATGCTGTGGATTCGCCACATACAAAGGCACCTGCGCCTTCTCTGATTTGAACTACAAAATCAAATCCCGTACCGAGAATATTTCTACCCAAAAGCCCGAGTTCTTCGGACTGTTTAATAGCGGTTTTTAGAGTTTTGATCGCAAGTGGATATTCGTGACGTACATAGATAAATCCATAATGGGCATTCAGTGCATAAGCGCATATAAGCATCCCTTCAAGAAGGGCATGCGGGTCGCCTTCCATGACGGACCTGTCCATAAATGCACCGGGGTCACCTTCATCGCCATTGGCAATAATCAGCTTAATCTTACTAGGTGATTTCTTACTATGCGCCCATTTTATACCGGCTGGAAACCCTGCCCCACCCCGGCCCCTGAGGTTGGACTTCTTCACCTCTTCTAAAACATCTTCAGGACTCATACAAGAAAAAATCTTCTCCGCAGCACTGTAACCGCCGACAGCTATGTAATTATAGATATCAAATGGGTCTATATTCCCCGTGTTCCTGAGTGCAACCTTTATCTGCTTCTCGTAGAAAGGTACCTCTCCGATCATCTCTATAGGTTCTTCAAGAAATGAATGCCTGTGAAGGAACTCCCTGACAGGCAGTCCAGCTGAAAATGTGGTGGAAATAATCTCTTTTGCTTTCTCAGGACGGACTTTCTGATAGAAATAACCATGTGGCTCAACCTGCACAAGCGGTCCTTTCTGACAGAGGCCCTGACATCCCGTCTTCACTATGTCGATTTGGAGCCCGCTTTTAGGTATCTCCTCCTTTAAAGCCTTAACAACCTTATGAGAGCCCAATGTGCCGCAGGGAAGACCGCAGCAGACCTTTAATCTGTTTTTCCCAGGCATGAACACATCTTTGACCAGAAGCACCCTGAGATTCTTAAGCTCCTCTATACTCTTAAGCCGTTCCATAATTCGGATAACTTAATCCTCCCTTATTGACTTGATCAATGCCTCTAATTTCTCCGCACCTATTTCACCTATGATATCCTCGTTAACCGTGGTCACAGGCGCAAGCCCACAGCATCCCACACAGCCCACTGTTTCAAGTGTCAGGGCAAGGTCCTCAGTTGTTTCTCCATTCTTTACACCGAACTTTTCCTCGAGTGAGGCAAGGACCTTCTTTGAACCTCTTACGTAACATGCCGTGCCAAGACAAACCCTTACAATTTTCCTGCCTCTGGGTTTAAAGTGAAACATCTTGTAAAAACTTGCCACACTGTAAATCTCAGCCAGTGAGATACTGAGGTTTTTAGCAAGCCTCTTTAATACCTCCTCTTGCAAATAACCATCATCCTCTTGAATCTTTTGCAAGGCGTATATCAGTAATCCTCTTTTCTTATCCTGCTTACCAAGTATTTGCCCTATCTCACCTATCTGTTCATCAACATCGATCTCTTCTACAACCATCATTAACCTCCCAAATCAATGAGCCGCAGTCCCGAATCCCGTCCCGAATGCTTTCCGGATTAGAGACGGGTCTATCCTGCGTAATAAACGCACCCTAAAGGGTGCGGCTACAAGTTAACTAATATATTCCAATATGCGGCTTGGCAGCCTTTTCAATTTCACGTCTTGCAGCCATATCCAGAAGAACCCTCTCTGTAGCGAATTTGCCGGGTTCATACTTTCTGAGTTTAAGTTCTTCCCTGGCCTTATCTATATATTCAAGGGTAAGATTCAATATTTTCTCAGGGTCCGGCTCAAAGTGTAACGAACCCTTGAATCTTTCAAACCACACCTTTGTCATTATCTTCGTTACCTCTTTACTTGCTCCAACTGGTGACTCTCCTCCAAATATTACAGGGAAACCTGATGCTGCAAAATAGCATCCGATTGCAATTGCTTTTTCACTCATCCACTCGGGCGCAATACCTACTGCCGGCATACCACCTATCTCATCCGAAAGACCGCCTTCCTCGGCCATAGCTGTTGCTATTGTCAGAATCCTTGAATTATCTACACATGAGCCAAGGTGAAGGATAGGAGGAATGCCTATTGCTTCGCATACCTCTCTTAATCCCGGACCGGCATTTTCCAAGGCCATCTCTGGTGTAAGATAACCCGCAGTCCCACATGCAGCAGAGCCACAGCCTGTTGAGACGATAAGCACATCATTTTTAATCAATTCAATCGCAAGAAAACGATGAAGGCCCTGTGAAGGAACCCGTGGATTATCACAACCTGCAAGACCAACAACGCCACGAATCCTGCCTGCCATGATCGCATCGTTTAGTGGTCTGAATGACGCCCTCCATGACCCACCCTGCATGTATTCGATGTATTCATGCGAAAATCCTGCTATTACCGGAAACTTATCTGAAATATGGCTGCCTTCCACTTTCCTTTCAGGATAGTTATCGATAGCAATCTTAACAATCTGCCTTGCAATTTCTTTTGCCCTGTGTTCGTCATACTCTATATGCATAGCGCCAGGTATTTTCGCCTTATAGGATGTTGTAATCACTTTAGTATGGAACTTTTGCGAAAGCTCAGTTAATGCAGGCATTATGCACTGAACATCAACTGTTAATGCATCAACCAGGCCTGTCATAACCGCTAATTCCTGATTTGTAAACCCACCTGCTGTTGGAATACCATGCCTCATTAAAACTTCATTTGCAGTACAGCACATACCCCCAAGATTTATGCCCTTAGCACCTTTTAATTTTGCATATGCAATCATCTCAGGTTCATTTACTACATCTACGATTGTCTCTGCAAGTGAGGGTTCATGTCCATGTACAACGAGGTTGACTTCATCTTCTTTGAATATCCCAAAGCTTGCCTCTGCCTTTACCGGTCTGGGAGTTCCGAAAAGGATGTCTGTAATATCTGTTGAGATCATGGAGCCTCCCCAGCCGTCAGCAAGAGAAACCTTTAAGGCGCACAAAAGAAGGTTGTCCGGGTCATGATCAACACCCATATTTGTACGATGCATCGACTCTGTTATTTCTCTATCGACCCCCCTGGGAACGATGCCCCACTTTTTCCACCTCTCCTGAGTTTTTTTAGGAGCTCTTTTTATATAATTAAGTTCTCCTTTCTGGCGTCTGAAGTCTTCAAGGAATGTCGTAGCTACGTCTCTGGCAACATCATTCACAGACCTCTCATTCCCATACTCAATGCCGAGTATTTCTGCAACTCTATAGAGTTTTCTCACATCCGTTATCCTGAAGTCGCTTGTCTCTCCGTTTGCAACTGCAAGTAATATAAAGGCCATATCCCTCGCATGGTCTGAATGGGCTGCTGATCCTGCTGCTGCCATTCTCAGTAGATTTCTTGAAGCAACAGTCGGGAGCATAGCCCCGCATACTCCCCTTGCATCTTCCTCAGCATTCTGTCCGACAAACCTGCAAGGTCCCATATGACATATCCTGCAACATGCACCGCTTCCTCCTATAGGGCATGGTTTAAGCCTCTGTGCCCTGTCAAAGCATGTCTCTATACCGTGGGATTCACCCCACTCTATAATCTGCTCAGCAGCTTCATTTGCGCTTTTAACTATTTTTTCCATATATCCTCTCTCCTCCAAATCACAGTGGTAGCCGCAGGCTTTAGCCTGCGATTTAACGCACCCTAAAGGGTGCGGCTACTTTTTTAACACTTCTACAGCATCGGTTCCATCTCAAGTGCTGGATGTCCAACACTTGCAAGGAACTCTAAAAGCTTTTCTGAATCCTCACAGATGGTCTCATCAGCTATCTTGTCAAGAAGGTCTGGAACACCTTCCTCTTCAGCCCTTTTCTCAAATGCTTCTTTAAGACTTTCTTTCAAATTCTTTGTCATCCATACTATTCGTTTTATTCCCCCATCACCGTGAAGGAACTTCTTGCTGACTATAAAGTTCCTGCCGATGCCCATAAACCCGGGGTTCTGAGTGCCTCCGCCGACACTTCCCGCCAGTGTCGAAAACTTCATCCCCACAGGGGTCATAGCCGTGTGACCGCGTTGAACCACCATCACGCCGTTCGCCTCAGGAATTATCGCAACAATGCACTCGAAACAACCGCAGGAAGTCATCGGATTTTCCATTATGGTATAAAGGTTAAGCGTCTCGACCGCACCCCCTGATGCCTTCTTTAGATATTCGTCAATGCCGGTATATCTGCCGTATCTTTCATTCAGAAGCTCTCCCTTTGTTATTGGCTGATTACCGCCTGTTGGGTCTATTTCGAATGCAGCCTTACAATCAAGCCAGTTGAATGCCCCGCATAGGCCAAGCCTCTCGGGGCTGACAACACATACATGGCTGGGTGCAAATGACTGGCATAGAAGACACGAGTAAAATATATCTACTGCCTCATCTACGAGTCCACCGAGCCTCTGGTCACGCTCTTTGTACACCTTTCTTGCCTCTTCCTGAAGCCTTAATACATCTGCCTCATCTGTATAAATCGTCACTTGAACCTTATCCACAATTGCCTTGAATCTATAATGGGTCATCGTAGCATTGAGTATTCCAAGATGCTCAAGCGTAAACCCTTCGTTCTTGGCATTGTGATTTATCCTTATCCAGTTCAAATCACGCTGACCCATATGCCATACACCCTGCGCCTCATTGATATTCGAGTGTATCTTTCTTTCTATAACAGATTCGAAGTCCTTCTGCATCTTTCTGCCAGCAACATCAACAACTATTCCGAGTGGCATCTTCCCACCCTGCTCATATCTTTCCTGCCAGTTATCGCCAATAATTAAGACCTTACCATCCTCTATCTCTTCCATTTCCCTCATTCTGACCCATTCATATGAAGGTGTACGCTGCCCGCCAAACTCCATAAACATATCCTCTTTCCTTATCCTCTCACCTTCAAATGCAGGGCCGTATGCAACGGGTATAGGGGGCTTCTCAACAATTATTTTTAAACCCCTGACCTCTATCGCCTTCTGAACAATCTTCTTATGGTCAAATTCTTTATCAACCTCTTCATATATACACACTCCTGTTGGGTGTATAACCGGTACATCAGTATCACAAACAGCAGGAAAGCCCATATTTATAGCGCCTGCTCCTGTTGACCATTTAATACAATCTAAATCTCCAAGGGCAATTGCAAATGCAAAGACCCTATCCTTTTGGTATTTTAGATGCCCTTTAAAATCCCCTGGTTTTTTGCCTCCAAATATAAGGGAAGCCCTTATCGCCCAATCAAGGGCATAAAGGGTATGTTCTGTTTCAGTGCCGAGTGGGACGATTCTCGTATCCCAGCCCATTTCAACACCTTTTCTCTGAAGCTGTTTAGTTACACTATCACCATTGGTGTGACCAGAAAGGAAGGTAAGGATATTCTTCTCCTGGAGCTCCCTGATAATCCTTACTGCTGTATCATCATCAGGTGCAGCCCCAATGATTGCAGCAAAACCAGGCATGGTGCCATCAACAAGCTGTATACCTAAATTCCTCTGGATAGTATCTGTGATAAATCCATTATAAACAAAGCCTGTATCAGGGTCTGTTACGGGCTCAAGACCATTGATGTACCGTAATGCCATTATTATTTCCTCTGCAAAGAGGGTAGCCATACCTGAGTCAAGTGCCTCACCCAGATAGGGCTTCCATAAATGTTCTTCCGGTTCCGGGTGAAGCAGTCCCTTTGCCATCCCGAGTGCAACCCTCATGTCGGAGAGTGTCTTTACAGGAAAACCTGTCATTGCATAGATCATGGGAAGATAAAAGGCAGTATCCGGGAATTCAAATACAAAATCTTTACCCTTCTCAGCAATAGCCTTTTCGAGCATCTCTTCAGCCTGTTTTACGAGTATATGTGCGCCTCTTATAGCCTCTGAGGCTATCAACTTAGACATCCCGACCTCCTGTAACTAGATTACCCACAGCAGAGCTGCGAGGTATCGTGTCTGTCATTCCGCACTTGATGCGGAATCCAGAGGGCTTCGAGTAGTTTATCCTCCTGGATTCCCGCTTAAAGACTGCGGGAATGACAGATTATTAGGATTATGTTTATTTTGCATTTTAAATTTTCTTTGCCATCCTTGTCCTCAAGAATGCCGGTATTCCATTAGCCTCTCGCGGGCCAACAGTCACTTTCCAGCCTTCAAGCTTATCTTCTATTGCACCACTAAGTATCGCCACATAGCCGGGAATCGTAATCTCCCTGTGTTTTAAGTCATTCTCTATGCCGCTTTCCTTAATAAACTGTGCAATCTTCGATGCTGTAAACTTTCCAGCAGCCCATGCAGTAAGAACTGAAAGGCCTTCACAATCCATAACAGCGAGATAACTCGGAACCTTGCTGTTTTCAACCTCGCCAGAGACTATAAAGTAAGTAAGTGAAAAGTTTGTTGTAATAAGTAATGGTGAGTCTGATGTCGGCTCACCGAATTTGTAAATCTTTTGCTCAACCTGCATCGGAACCTGTGGGTCTGTATAAAGGTTCTGCCTCAAAGTAAAGAGGGCAAGGTTCTTCCACTTCTCGATACTGCTCAGGACAATTATTGAAGAGTATTTCGCAACCCCTATTACTGTTATAAGTGCCTCGACAAGGCTATCTTCACGCTGTGCAAAGGTTATGACAGGATAACCGAGGGGTTTGAAATTCTTCCTTATAGCTGCCCTTCTGACTAATGTATTATGCTCTATGATTTCCTTTGCATTCCTTGCACCGGAATCTATGACTATATCTGCAATACCGAGTGACTTAACCTTCTCCGTAAGGTTCGATAGTTCATCAAGCCCTCCGCCTGATCCGCCAAAGGCGGTGGATACAGTAACCCCAAGTGTTGCCTTATATGTCTTTGCGATATTGACCATTGCCTCTGTATTTTCTGAATTTACTCCATATATGATTGGTTTCTTATCTGTAAATAGTTTTACCGCTGCCTCAGCAGCCTGAGGGTTGGCAGTACAGATAATTACAGGCACTTCTGACGCCTTTGTTGCAACAATCTTAGCAGCAGCCTCAAACCTTCCTGCATCGTTTGAATCATTCGTAATTGCTATTGCATCAATCTTAAGTTTCTGACCTACCCTATCTATTTCTGAGTTAAGAACCTCTTCAATTTTACTATTTATATCAGCCTCTGAAGATGTATCTTTTATTTCAAGTGCAAAAACAGACGGATTAACAAACCTTTTATCATGCCTGAAAAGCACTGTCTCCTCACCCATCTTAACCGACTTATCACCTGCACCGACTATAATCGGCCTTACAGGAGGGGCGGATGCTTCGCCGAGTTTCTGCTTTGCCTCTTCAGAGACATCGGGGCATGAATCTAAAGATGCCTGTCTCTGGGCAAGCTTCATCGCAAAGGCAAGACATGTTGGAAATCCGCACTTCTTACAATTTGTTTTCGGCAGGAGTTTAAATATTTCAACACCAGTTAAAGCCATTATAAACCTCCGGAAAACAGGTAAAGGTAACGGTAAAGATTAAGATTGATGAAGAAAATTTCTATCATTATCTATACCTGTACCTATACCTCTACCTATTTTTAAACAAGTTCTTCAATCACCTTTTCTAATGCCGTAACAGCTTTAGGGTGTCTCATTATAAGAAACTCAGCCCCGGCTGTAAGTAAGGCTGTCGCTGTAACAGCCTCCCATATTATTCCTCTTTCTTCTGCAGGACCCCACTGAGGCGCGTCTGCTTCTTCAGCTTGAGTCTCCTTAACTTTCCAGACATACATCCCTACGTCACCTAACATCGGCGGCTGCATAGTAATGTCATTCTGCGTAAGTGCAGCGAGCCTTATCCTCTCCATAACAGAATAAGTATATTCGAGACCGTAGCCGAGGGCTGAACACATTGGGTCTGTAATTAATCTCTCCTTGTCAAAACCCATCTGTGTAATAAGTATGTTTAACTGTTTTGAGAGATTTATATCAAGTTCTGACATGGAAATCAGTTTGAGGTTATTCGCCATTGCAGCAGCAACAATCGTTTTATAGTTAGCCTCCTGTGCCTTACCAATAATACAGTTCCTGTCTTTTGCAGCTTCTGCAGCAGCAATCAAAACAGATGCATCCTTTTCAGCGTGGTTACTTCCGAGTATAATCAACGGGATATCTATCGCAGAAAGAACATCCCTGACAGCCTTTGCTGCATCTTCAGGCGAACGATTTTCCCTGTCAGGATGCGTACCTATGAGCCTGAGTGCTATGGCCCTGGCTTTTAAAGTATCCTGACAGAATTTTGCCCATGATACAAGGTCATTCGAAACATCCTTATATGGTTTTTGTACATTTTCCGGCCAGTCAGTTGGGGGAACATCCTGTATTTCAAATGCAATAAGCGGTCTGTTCGGCGCCACACCTTCAAAGGTATGGAATGGAAGTACATTCTCGCCTCCAAAGGTAACCTCTCCAGAGGCAGTGCCGATATTTACTGCGTAAACCTTACCTGAATAAGTCTCTTTTGGCGGTATGAAAGCCATTTCAACCTCCAATCTTCATCTTTGATTCTTTGTTTTTGTACCTACCTGATTAAATAGATATTTAATATTATATAGTAAATTATATAATTAATCTACCCCTTTGGCGTTTTCACGATATTTCCAGATACGAATGGGCATAAAGTGTCCTGCCCAATATTACATCTATAGTCTTAACTGTTGGTGTTATCTCATGCGGATCTGCTATGGCAGCTGTAAGCCCTTCATATATTAATAGAGAAAGAAAATAATTGTTTATTACGGGTCTCAATTGCTTTGGACAACCGTTCGAAACATTACTAAGGCCCACTACTGTTTTCATAGGTGGATCATTTAACTCCTGAAACATCTTTATTGCCTTTATAACCTTTAACGCATGGTCCTGTGAAGTTGCTATCTGCAGTACAAGAGGGTCCAGATATAAGTCTTCAAGCGGAACTTCATATTCCATAGCACGTGCCATAATCTCTGCTGCAATAGCAGCCCTTTCCTCAGCATCTGCAGGGAGTCCGCCCTTACCGACTGTAAGGCCAATTATCTGAGCATTATATTTTGCTGCGAGTTCGAGCATTACAAATCTCTCAGGATCATTTGATGTGGAGTTTATCAGAGGCTTGCCCCACTGGTTGTTGTGGACCTTGAGACCAGCCTCTATCGCACCATAGTTTGTTGTGTCAAGACACAAAGGAAGGGGGACAACCTCCTGTATAGTGGTGACCATCCACTGCATCAATTCCTCCCCACCGTCTTCAGCAGGACCTATATTCGCATCTATCATTCCTGCTCCTGCTTTCCACTGAGAGGTTGCAATATCCTGTATAGGTCCTTTGTCCTTTTTTATCATAGCCCCTCTTACCCTTTTGGCTATTATGCTCAGCTTTTCACCTATAATTAACATGCTCTGAAGACTCCTTTCTGACTATCAGGGGCGATTCAAGAATCGCCCCTGCTTAATTTTAAAACTTTAAGAACCTTCCCTCCCTTACCCATCATAACTCAAGAGCGAAGGTAAACATCACCACAATAACATAAATTTTATTTTCAGGTAAAGAGTTTTTTAATGGATTTTTCAAAAATTTAATAGTATCTAAAGATTAGAATTATCATTAGCTTAAACTAATTTTTAGAAGGAAATAGCGATATTAAGTCTCTTTGAAGGGCCTTAGATAAAATTATTATTAGAAATATCTTGATTTTTATAGCAAACAGTTATAAAATCTTTTTGGGATTATAGGTTGACAAAGATTTTTGTGTTATAATATCTTTTTAAGATATTTATTAAGTATGCGTGGAAGGAGGTGAAAATTAATGAAAAGGTTTTTAGCGTTAGTCTTATCATTATTGTTACTTGTTGCTTTTACCATTGGTTGCAAGCCAGCTGAAACACCAAAACCAGCCGAGGTACCAGCACCAGCACCAGCACCGGAACAGGCAGCACCAGCACCGGAAAAGGCAGCACCAGAAAAGGCAGCACCAGCACCAGAGAAGCCGGCGGCACCAGAGAAAGCAAAGGGCAAGTAGATTCGTATATATTCAGGGATGGGTACAACCCATCCCTGAATTTGCTTTTTATACTAAAAACTGGTATTGTTAATAACAATTGAATCTGTTTTTAATGCTAAGAGTGGGTTTACCCACTCTTTTGTTTTATAGGGTTTATCAGGTTTAATTTGTAGGGTTTGATATGAATGATATAAAGCAAAAGGCATTAAACTTTGCAAAGCAGGTTGCTGATGAGCAAGGCGTTGAAATTTTTGATATTGAATTATTAGGAAAGGGTAAATTGTTGCTCAGGGTTATTATTGATAAACAAGGAGGTGTCACCCTAAACGACTGTGAGAGGTTCAGCAAGAGCCTTGGTACTGTCTTAGATGTTGAAAACCCGTTTCCAGGGTCATACACGCTGGAGATTTCTTCCCCGGGACTTGACAGGCCGCTGAAGGGCGTAAAAGACTTTGAAAAAAATAAAGGTAAGCTTGCCCGTGTTATTACAGTAGAGAAAATAGAGAATCAGAAGTTTTTTATAGGCCGCATATTAGAAGTCAGCAATCATTTTGTAAAACTCTTAGTAAATGAACGTAAGATAGATATACCATTTGATAGAATATCAAAGGCAAGACTGGAGGTAGAGTTTAAATGTCAAAAGAACTCTGCTATGTAATAGACCAGATAAGCAGAGAAAAAGGCATATCAAGAGATATACTGATTGAAACCTTGCGCTCTGCCTTGCTTTCTGCCACAAGAAAAAAGTTTGGGGGTAGAACTAACGTTGATCTTAGAATAGATCCAAAAACATGCGACATATCTGTCTTTGAAACTATGAAGATTGTATCAAAGGTTACGAATAAAGACGAAGAAATCTCCATTGATGGTGCAAGAAAGATTTTTCCAGAAATGGTAGAGGGAGATACAGTCAATGTACCTTTAGATTTACACGGATTTAGCAGAATTGCTGCCCAGACAGCAAAACAGGTTATCTTTCAGAGGGTAAGGGAAGCAGAAAGAGATGTGATTTACAGTGAATTTAAAGACAAGGTAGGGCAGATTGTGAGTGGGATAGTCATGAGAAAAGAAAAAGGAATATATTTTCTCAACCTCGGTAAGACAGAGGCGATACTTCCAATAAAGGACACCCTTCCTAATGAAAACCTTAAGAGAAGCGATACTGTCAGGGCATTTATAGAAGATGTAAGGATTACACCAAAGGGGCCGGCGATTATGGTTACAAGGACCAGCCCGCTATTCGTTGCAGCTTTATTTAAGATGGAGGTCCCGGAAATCAATGAAGGGCTTGTCGTAATCAAAGATATAGTCAGGGAGCCCGGAGAAAGGACAAAATTGGCAGTGTACTCGAAGAATCCCTCTATTGACCCAGTAGGTGCATGTGTGGGGATGAAGGGTACAAGAGTGCAGTCAATAGTGCGTGAACTCAGGGGAGAGAGGATAGATATTATACCATGGACTGATGATCCCAGGCAGCTTATTGCAAGGGCGTTAAGCCCTGCAGCAGTTGACAGAATAGGGATAAATGAGGAATCTAAGACAGCCATGGTAGTTGTAAATGACCAGCAGCTTTCACTTGCTATAGGCAAAAAAGGGCAGAATGTCAGGCTTGCAATGAAACTTACAGGCTGGGATATAGATATATTAAGCGAAACTGAATATTCAAAAATACGAATAGAAGAAGCAGACAGGGCTTTCGAGGATACAATAAAGAAGGAACCAGGAAAAAAAGATATACCATCTGTTGATGGTTAAAGACCTCTCAGATCTTCGGATTCAATATATAAAAGGTGTAGGGCCTAAAAGGGCCGGACTCTTGACCCGTCTCGGTATCAAAACAGTTAAAGATGCCTTGTACTACCTGCCATACAGATACGAAAACAGAAGCAAAATTAGAAAAATAGCTGATCTGAGATACGGCAATATAGAGACTGTATCCGGAAAGGTTATTTCTGCTGAAGTGATAAGACTGCCGGGAAGACATCTGAAGATATTTGAACTCACTGTTAATGACGAAAGCGGTCTTTTAAAGGGTAAATGGTTTAACCAGCCTTTCATGAAAAAGAATTTCAAGGTAGGGCATGAGGTATTGCTTTGCGGTTCTGTCAAAAGAAATCCTTACCGGGGAATTGGATTTGAGATGGATAACCCTGAATATGAAATTGTGAGTGATGATGGTGATCCGTTAATCCATACAAACAGGGTTGTGCCTGTATACAGGGTAACAAGCGGCTTAAGTGTAAGACAGATTCGGTCAATAATGTTCAATATTCTAACCACATGTATTAAAGATGTAAACGATACAATACCTGCGGAAATCATTAATAGAACCGCATTGCCGGATCTCTCTCAAAGCCTTTCACAGATTCACTTTCCTGATTCTTATGTTGATGTGGAACTTCTTAACAGGGGAGTGAGTGATTTTCACAAAAGACTTGCGTTTGATGAGCTTTTTATGCTCGAACTCGGGCTCGCTGTAATGAAGAGGGGGAGCATACTTAAAAAAGGGATTGCATTTAATCCTGAAGGTACCTTCCTGAAAAGACTTATGGAGATGCTCCCATTCAGTTTAACGAGGGCGCAGGAAAATGTATTTAACGATATAATTAGAGACATGAAAAGGCATTACCCGATGAACAGGCTCTTACAAGGCGATGTCGGGTGCGGAAAGACTATTGTTGCCTTAATGGCTATGCTGATTGCAGCCGAATGCAGATATCAATCAGCCCTGATGGCACCAACAGAAATACTCGCAGAACAGCACTATATTAATATACACAGGATGATAGAAGACCTGGGACTGAAGATATGTCTTTTGACGGGCAGCATGAAAGATAGACCTATAAGCAAGATTGCCTCAGGAGAGATTGATATGGTTGTCGGAACCCATGCAATTATCCAGGAAGAGGTGATATTCAAAAACCTCGGCCTTGCGGTCATAGATGAACAACACCGGTTCGGTGTCATGCAAAGAGCACTGCTACGGAAAAAGGCAAATAACCCTGATGTCCTTGTCATGACAGCAACCCCTATACCAAGGACACTTGCACTTACATTATATGGTGACCTCGATTACTCTGTTATTGATGAACTTCCGCCTCACAGAAGCCCTGTAACAACTCTTTTGTTTAAATCAAAACAAAAGGACTTCATATACAGGCTTATCAAAGAAGAGGTAAAAAAAGGAAGACAGGTCTATGTTGTTTATCCGATAATAGAAGAATCAGAGAAAACTGATCTCAGGTCAGCAATAATAGGTAAAAATGCCTTTGAGAAGTTCTTCCCTGAATTTAAGGTCATGTTACTTCACGGCAGGATGAAGGCGCAGGAAAGAGAAGAGATAATGGCATCTTTTAAACAGGGGAAAATAGACATACTTGTTACGACAACCGTAATAGAAGTAGGTGTCGATGTGCCGAATGCAACGCTTATGCTTATAATACATGCTGAGAGGTTCGGACTCTCCCAGCTCCATCAGCTAAGGGGGAGGACAGGCAGGAGTTCACATCAGTCCTATTGCATACTTTTAGCTTATGAACCTTATGGGGAGGAAGCTAAGAGGAGACTTGCTGTAATGGTAAAGAGTAATGACGGTTTCAGGATTGCTGAGGAAGACCTTAATATAAGGGGTCCGGGAGAGTTTCTGGGAACACGTCAGTCGGGCATGCCGGACCTCAGGATAGCAAACATTGTCAGGGATTCAATGCTCCTTAGTGATGCAAGGAGAGAGGCATTCAGCCTCATAGACAGAGAGCCTGATTTGAAGGAATTTCCTTTACTGAGGAAATCCCTTGAGACATTCTGGGAAGGCAAGATTGAATTGTTTAAGACAGGTTAATCCTCCCTTGTACCCCTTTATTAAAGGGGAGATGGGGGGATTAGGGGGGTGTTATGTTTAAAAGAGTAAGAAATAATTTTGAAGGCGGGGTTGAAAAAATAAAATGGTTTTCATCATTGCTTTCAGACAGACTTAAGATAGAATATTTAGTAATGAAACTACTTTACCAGTCAGATCAAATGGAAAGAAAAAGGGACAAACTGTTAAAAAAAATCGGCCGGCGTGTTTATGAGTTGAAAGGATATTCTGACAGGCACCTGCTGAACGACAGGGTCATAACAGAAGCCCTCAGCGAGATCGAAAAAATCGACAATGAAATAGACTTAACAAAAAAGAAGGCATCAGAGATAAGCAGTACCCCTTAATTTATGCATAGCATAATTTTATATATCGTTGTTTTCGTATTCGGCTCTATTGTTGGTTCATTCCTTAATGTCTGCATATACAGGATACCCAGGAACATATCAATAATCATGCCTTCTTCAAGGTGTCCTTCCTGTAACATTCCTATCAAACCCTGGGATAATATTCCGGTAATAAGCTATATACTTCTTGGTGGCAGATGCAGGGCATGCAAGGCACGGATATCCTTTAGATATCCATTGGTCGAGTTCCTGAATGCAATATCATATTTTCTGGTCGTATGGAGATTTGGTTTTGAGTGGCATACCCCTGTGTATTTTATTTTTTGTTCAGCCCTTTTTGTTGTGACATTTATAGATCTGGACTCTCAGATAATTCCAGACAGAATAACACTGCCCGGCATCCCTGCAGGAATAATATTCGGTAGCTTTTTATTACTTGATCCCTTTATGCGGCATTCATCCCTTGGAATAAAATCCTCCCTGATAGGAGCATTTATTGGTTTTGGATTCTATTATCTGGTTGCAGAGATAGGATACCGTATTCTTAAAAAAGAGGCGATGGGAGGTGGAGATATCAAACTGATGACTGTGATTGGAGGATTTCTTGGATGGAAAGGAGTAATTCTCACGACTTTCATCGGAAGTCTTTCAGGTGCTTTTATCGGTGTCCTGCTGATGTTATTTAAGGGAAAAGAATGGGGCTCAAAGATTCCATTTGGTCCTTATCTTGCTCTCGGTGCATTTATAACACTTTTCTTCGGCCAGGAGATATTTTACTGGTATCTCGGCAGGCAGATAGTTAGATGAAGGCAGAGATAATATTTTTATATTCCGTTATATTGCTCATTGTAGTCGCAATTTTCTTATATATCCTCAGAGCATTTATAAGGTTTTATAGTGGGAAAAAAAGATCAGAGCGAAAGGATGTAACCCACGTCAGTTTTATAGTAGACACGTTTCATGGGCTTGTATCAAAGCTTAAAGATAAGGAAAGAGAGCTTGAAGTTCTGCGGCAGAAGGCAGAAGACAGGGCGATAACAATTGAAGGTTATAATGAAAACATATTGCAGAGTGTCCCGAGCGGGGTAATGAGTTTTGATGAAGGGATGAGGATTATGAAGGTAAATCTGGCTGCTGAGAAGATACTCGAGGTTAAAGGGGAGATGATTGTTGGAAGATATCATACAGATGTGTTGAACAAACCCATAACAGACCTCCTAAATGATAGAAAGGTCATTGAGAGAGGAGAGATAAGTTATATAACACCATCAGGGAAAAAAATATGGTTGGGACTTACACTCTCTCCTTTAAAAGACAGTGCAGGCAGGACAATAGGCCAGATACTTATTTTTACAGACCTTACACAACTCAAGGCATTCGAGTCCCAGATGGAACTGAGAGCGAGACTCTCAAGCCTCGGTGAGCTATCAGCAGGAATTGCACATGAGTTAAGGAATCCACTGGGAGTAATTGCAGGTTATACAAAGCTCCTGTCAAAAAAGTTAGATAGCTCTTTAACACCTACTGTGGATGCTATCTCAAGGGAGATCATTGTTATGGACAGGATTATATCTGACTTCCTTTCTTTTGCAAAACCTGCTGAACTCAATATCTCTGATATTGATCTGAAGACGATCATAGAAAACTGCGTTACGGCAGTTACAGGCGAAAGAGGCAATATTAATCTCAACCTTGATATTAAGGGACTGCCTGTTATAAAAGGTGATGAAGTGTTTTTGAGACAGGCGTTCACAAACCTTATACAGAATGCTGTCGAAGCCATGCCTCAAGGAGGGGAGCTTGCGATAAATGCCTCTTCTAAAGGGGATTTTTTGGATGTAGCGATATCTGATGCAGGCCACGGCATTGCAGAGAACATAATGGATAAGATCTTCCTGCCATTTTTTACGACAAAAGAAAATGGCACAGGCCTCGGCCTTGCGATAGTGCATAAGATTGTCGTTTCCCATGGAGGGAATATCTTTGTTGATAGCAGTGATAAGGGAACGACTTTCAGGATAAGGTTCCCTCTGGTCATTTAACATGTTTTATGTTAGAATTTATTCTAAAATTTAAGGGCTGGTCATGTCCAAGATAACAATTCAGGATTTTCTGAAGAAAAAAGTAGAGCAGAAAAAAATTACGATGCTTACTGCCTATGATTATCCGTTTGCGAAGATAGTTGATGAGGCAGGTATTGATGCAATCATTGTCGGTGATTCAGTAGGCATGGTTGTACAGGGTCTTGAAAATACACTTCCGGTTACAATGGACGAAATGATTTACCACACAAATATTGTTTCACGAGCAGTCAAAAATGCAATGGTTATCGGAGACCTGCCCTTTATGTCCTACCAGGCAAGTGTTGAAGAGGCTGTTAGAAATGCAGGTAGGTTTTTAAAAGATGCCGGCGCTTCTGCTGTAAAGATAGAGGGCGGTGCAGAGGTCGCTCAGCATATTAGGGCAATGACAAAGTCAGATATACCTGTTATGGCACACATAGGCCTTACTCCACAATCTATCCACAGGATGGGCGGATATAAGATCCAGGGCAAGACTGAGGAATCGGCAAAAAAACTATTAGAAGAGGCCCATATAGCTGAAGACGCCGGCGCATTCTCTTTGCTGCTTGAAGCAATACCGAAAGGGCTTGCACGAAAGATTACAGAGGAGCTTTCAATTCCGACTATCGGTATCGGAGCAGGTCCGTATTGTGACGGGCAGGTGTTAGTCCTTCATGATGTTATTGGATTGTTCGAGAGGTTTTTGCCAAAGTTTGCCAAGAGATATGCAAACTTAAAAGATGAAGCATTAAAGGCAATAATTGCCTATAAAGAAGACGTCGAAAAAGGTATCTTCCCGTCAGAAGAACAAAGTTTTAAATAAAATAACAGCCCTTTCTACCACAAATTATCAAAAAAAATCGCTTAATTAGTGTCTGTTTATAAACTAACAGATTTATAAAAAGCGTCATTCCCGTGAAAACGGGAATCCAGTAAATTCAATGGGTTCTGGATTCCGGATCAAGTCCGGAATGACAAACAACTGACTTTATAAACAGACTCTAATTAAGTTATAATAAAAGATAAAAAAGTGTTTATATTTTTTTATCAATTAACTATTATATTTATCCTGCTTAATTCAATTATAACCATCCCTGTAAATTTATATGAAACTGAGGGAAAGAACCTTGTTTAAATTTATAAGAAAAAGATTAAGCAGAACGATTCTGCTTATCCTGACAGTCAGTGTAACCTTTGTTATGCTTGTTATAATTTATATGACTACCTCGAATCAGACCAAAATTATGGTGGCAGAGATGGAGAGGTCCGCTGAGGATATCGCACACACAATCTATGCCAGTATAAAGTACCCCATGTCAATGGGAGACAGCGCATCTATAGAAAAAGAATTAATAGACATGAGGGAAGAAAGGAAAGGCGTAGATGTACTTATCTGTGATTTTAACAATAGGATAATTTATGCCACACATGAAGATAAGATAAAATCCAATTTAGCAAATCATATTTATAGTAAAAATGCCTTACAGTCTTTGAATATTATGCTAAAAACAGGAGAACACCAGCCTGCCTTTTTTGAAGATAAGTCCCCCGATGGAAGATACCTTATCCATGTCCACCCTATCCTTAATCAAAAGGAATGTTATCACTGCCACGGCTCTTTTAGAAAGGTTCTCGGGAGCATGGTAATAAGGATGAATACTGAGCAAACCCATGCTGCTATTGCTTCTGCCAGAAACCGAACTATACTGATGAGTATATTCGGCATATATGCAACAATCGCCTTAATTTATGCCATGCTCACTAAATTGGTAAGGCGTCCTGTAGAGAGTTTAGCTAAGAAGGCAAAGAGATTAGCAGAGGGAGACTTGTCTGTTTCCGTGGATGTAAAGACAGAGGACGAAATCGGCATCCTCGGCACTACCTTCAACTATATGGTCAGGAGTATTAAAGATCAGATAGAGTATGCAAACAGTTTAAAGACAGCTATTATTGATCCTTTGTTTGTGATCAATACTGATATGATAATTACTTACATGAACAATGCATGTGAAGAAATTACAGGTTATACCAAGGAAGAGGTGGAGGGGAAGATGACATGCAGTGAGGTCTTCAATTCAGACGTTTGCGATACCGCATGCCCTATAAAACAAAGTTTTGAAAAGGGAGACGTAATAAAGGCTCTAAGGGTGAATATCAAGAATCGAGAAGGGAAGAAGATACCGATAATGGTAAGCGCTGGTCCTGTAAGAGATGCTGTGGGTAAAATACTGGCCGGCCTTGAGGTCTTTCGGGATATTACACCGGTCTTGGAGGCTGAAAGGTTAAGATATGTTGAATTTACAGCAGCACGGGAAGAAGAACAGAGGAAATACCTTGAGGGAAGGGTAAAAAGTCTTTCAGTGGTATTATCCCAGGCTTCCGAGGGGAATCTGGATGTCAGGGCTGAAATACTGGGAAGGAAAGATGCAATAGATATGGTTTCCCAGCACATAAATGCCATGCTTGGTAATCTAGAGCAATTATATGAAAGAATCTCGTCATTCAGCAAGGAATTGGAATTTAAAGTGGAAGAAAGGACCGCTATGCTGAATGAAAAAACCCACTTATTAGAACAGGCAAATAAAGAGCTTGAGGCATTTGCTTATTCTGTCTCTCATGACCTGAGGGCACCCCTCAGAGGAATTGCCGGTTTTTCAAAAATACTCTTTGATGAATATTCAGCACAGCTTGATGATAGATGCAAACACTATCTGAAGAGGATAGATAATAGCACAAACAGGATGTCAACCCTGATAGAGGATATACTGGCGCTTTCGAGGGCAGGTAGAACTGAGCTTCAGTTAAGACCTGTAAAATTTAATGATATAATAAATTATGTAATAAGGGATTTCAGTGAAGAAATTGAATCAAAGGATATTTCTTTAAAAATAGGGGACGTACCGGTAGTAAAGTGTGACTCGATACTGATGCAGACAGTTTTCTCTAATCTTATTTCGAATGCTGTAAAGTACACCCATGAAAAGGAAAGACCGGAGATTGAGATAGGATTTGATGAGGAGAAAGATGCGATATTTGTCAAGGATAATGGTATAGGTTTTGACATGCAATACCATGACAAGATATTCCAAGTCTTTCAGCGTCTTCATCTTCCCGAAGAATATGAAGGCACCGGCATAGGTCTTGCAATCGTAAAAAGGATAATTGACCGCCACCATGGGAATGTATGGGCTGAATCTGAACCGGGGAAAGGCACAACATTTTTTGTAAAATTACCTAAAGGAGGTGTAAATGATAAAGGAACTATTAAACATTCTGCTCGTGGAGGATAACCCTGATGATGTAGAGCTGGCTTTGCATGCTCTCAAGAAGAATAATATAGTAAACCATGTCGAAGTGGTACGCGATGGACAGGAGGCACTTGACTATCTTTTTTGTAAAGGGAAATATTCTAATTCAACTCATCCACCTCCTGGCCTTATACTGCTCGACCTTAAACTGCCCAAGGTAGATGGTATCGAGATTCTGAAGAATATAAAAGCAGATAGAAAGCTCAAACTTATCCCTGTTGTTGTTCTTACTTCCTCAAAGGAAGAGAGGGATATCATAGAGAGCTATAACCTGGGGGTTAACAGTTATATAAGAAAACCGGTTAATTTTGACCAGTTTGTTGAGACTGTTAAACATATAGGGTTTTATTGGCTCTTGATTAATGAACCTCCAGCATTAAGGCCATGACCGGGATACAACAAAGAATTAAGGTCTTCTTTCTTGAAGATAACCCGGACGATGTGGAGCTTGAGCTTCATGAACTCAGAAAAGGCGGCTTCGAGGTTATATATGAAGTAGCAAGGAACAGAAAAGAGTTTTTTGAGAAGCTTCCAAATCTCGATGCAGATATCATCCTCGCTGATTATACACTGCCTGATATAACCGGGATTGAAGCAATCCATATATGTCAGGAGAAGAAGATAGATGTGCCTATAATCTTTATAACAGGCATGGGTAATGAGCAGATAGCTGTGGACAGCCTGAGAGAGGGGGCCATTGATTACATCCTTAAGAAGCATATTGTAGGCCTTTCTGCAAGGGTTTCAAGGGCAGTTGAGATATGGGCTGAGCGCAAAGCTAAGGAAAAGGCCGAGGCAGAGAGACAAAAGTTCCAGCAATTGCTTTT
The DNA here is from genome assembly GCA_041500225.1 of Thermodesulfovibrionia bacterium. GTDB lineage: Bacteria > Nitrospirota > Thermodesulfovibrionia > Thermodesulfovibrionales > SM23-35 > 0-14-3-00-41-53. Next base: position 21,403 of record JBGQLV010000034.1, read on the forward strand.
CCAGGCCCAGAAGATGGAATCCGTGGGAAGGCTTGCAAGCGGAATAGCTCATGATTTTAATAATATCCTGACAGGGATATTAGGGTTTTCGGAACTGATCCTTCAGGATACCCCTAAAGATGCGCCGTCTTATGAGAGACTGAAGACTATAAGTGATCTCTGCAAGAGGGCTGCCTCTCTTGTAAAGCAGCTACTGATCTTCGGTAAGAGAATTCCGACTAAATTCAAGAAAGCGAATATTAATTCCTTAATAGAAGAGACGATGGGCCTTATAAAACATGCAATTGTCAAAGAAGGAATAGAGATAAGGTTAAATCTCAATGACGATATCCCGGATATATTGGCTGACATCGGGCAGCTTTCACAGGTATTGATAAACCTCGCCTTGAATGCAACAGATGCGATGGCTGGAAAGGGTATATTAGAATTTGGAACCGAAAAATACTGTATTGCAAGACATGCCGGCAAGACGGATGAGTATGTCTGCCTTTCGGTGTCAGACACAGGGAGCGGGATTCCTGATAATAACATCCAGAACATATTTGATCCCTTTTTCAGCACAAAGGAAGTTGGTAAAGGTACAGGCCTCGGCCTTACAATCGTGTATTCGATAGTAACCGACCACAGAGGATGGATTATTGTGGATAGTGAATTGGGCAAGGGGACAACTTTCAAAATATACCTGCCTTCGGTCCAACTGGGGATGGATGAGATGCCGACCTGTGAAGATGAAAATGAAAGAAGAACCTGGATGCCTCAGGGTAATGAAATAATTCTATTTGTCGAGGACGAGGAAGAACTTAGAACTCGATGCGCCTCCATCCTTAATGAACTTAACTATAAAGTGCTTTCTGCAAGCAACAGTGAAGAGGCGCTTGATATTTATTCAAGCACGTCACTGAAGATTGACCTGATAATATCTGATATAATCATGCCTAAAAAATCTGGTATTGACCTTTTCAACGAGTTGAGGTCTATCAATCCTGATATAAAGTTCATCTTTGTTACAGATTACGGCCTCAGCGAACAGGTCGATTATATCGGCAGAGAGGCTAACGCAGTAATTAAAAAACCTTACAACTTTCAAGAGATGGCACGCGTAATAAGGAAGGTTCTGGACAGCCCCAGACATCTGAACAGTTGACCTCCGTTTCTTGAATTATCAAGTATATTTATGTAATATTAAAAATTAGTAATGGTTTAACAGTTTGAGTCTCTTTATATATTTGTCATTCTCGAAGTCCTTAATCGGGAATCCAGTCTTTAGATCAGAAACTGGACTCCTGCTGGAGTTTATCCCGTGCTTTGATACGGGGCAGGAATGACAAGGCTTAACGGCTGCAAATAGCTAAAATAGTACAAAAAAAACTATAATAGTTTTATATATTTAAAATATGATAAAAAATATTAGAAAGGCTATATTACCTGCTGGAGGGCTTGGGACAAGGTTTCTACCTGCAACAAAGGCATCTCCAAAGGAGATGCTGCCTATAGTTGACAAGCCGATGATCCAGTATGCGATTGAAGAGGCGCGTGCATGCGGGATAGAAGAGTTTATAATTATCACAGGGAAATATAAAAGGGCTATAGAAGATCACTTTGATTCTGCCTTCGAACTCGAAGATAGTCTAAAAAAGGCCGGTAAAAAAAGGCTTCTTGAAGAGATTAGTAGACTGAACCACCTGAACTTTGCATATATCAGGCAGAAAGCAGCCATCGGGCTTGGCCATGCAATACATTGTGCTAAGCCATTTGTAAAAGACGAACCCTTTGCAGTTCTCTTGAGTGATGATATTATTGACCCTGATACTATCTTGCTTCAGGATATGATCAACCTTTATAAGGAATTTGACTCTCCTATCCTTGCTCTTCAACAAGTCCCCATGTCAGACATAGACAAATATGGGGTGGTTGAAGGTATAAGGAAAAGAGAAAATGTGTATGTAATTAAGAACCTTGTAGAAAAACCCAAATTGGCCGATGCACCGTCAGACATGGCAATAATTGGCAGGTATATCCTTACACCTGATATCTTCGAGATACTCGAAGGTATCGGCCCTGGCAAGGGAGGAGAGATACAACTGACAGATGCACTCCGTGGTTTGCTGAAAAAACGCCCGATATACGGATATCTATTTACAGGAAAAAGATATGACGCAGGTGATAAGGTCGGCTACCTTAAGGCAACAATCGATTTAGCATTGAAGAACCAGCAGGTTTCCGAGCAGCTTAAAAAGTACATTATTGAGGTTGCAGCGAGATTAAAAAATCAAAATTTAGAAAAACTATAAGGAGTTACGATGGCAGATGTAGTAGATATAGAACAAAAGATTGACAAGGAAGTTGAGATACCTGATAACTTACCTGTGCTCCCTGTGAGAGATCTTGTTGTATTCCCTTATATGATACTTCCTCTTTTTGTAGGAAGGGAGATGTCAATTAAGGCTATAGAATATTCCCTCAGCGCAAATAGAATGGTGCTTCTCGTTACTCAAAAAGATCTTAATATCGAAAATCCAACCCCTGACGATCTCTTTTCAGTAGGCACTGTTGCTATCATAATGAGGACGCTCAAGCTTCCTGACGGCAGGGTGAAGATACTTGTGCAGGGTTTGACCAAGGCAAAGGCATTGACTTACTCCCAGACCGAGCCTTTCTTTAAAGCCGCAGTAGAAAAGATAAATGATAAAAAACCTCCAATGCTTACCATTGAAGATGAAGCACAGATGAGGACTGTAAAAGAACAGCTTGACAAGGTTGTCTCTCTTGGAAAAGCAGTACTTCCTGACATAATGGGAGTCGTTGAAAATATCGAAGATCCAGGTAGACTTGCAGACCTTGTTGCCTCAAATCTTGGATTAAAGACAGAACAAGCGCAGGAGGTACTTGAGATAATAGATCCCATTCAGAGGCTGAAGCGTGTTAGCGAAATATTGGGTAGAGAGACCGAACTTCTGACAGTCCAGCAGAAGATTCAATCTGAGGCCAGGGGTGAGATAGACAAGACACAACGTGAGTATTTTTTGAGAGAGCAGCTCAAGGCAATACAGAAGGAGCTCGGTGACATTGATGAAAGGGCAGAAGAGATAAAAGAGTTCAGGAAAAAGATCGAGGAAGCTAAAATGCCTGAAAAGGTTATGAAAGAGGCTGAGAAACAGCTCAAACGCCTGGAAAAGATGCATCCTGACAGTGCTGAATCAGCTACTGTTAGAACATATCTTGATTGGATGGTTGAGCTTCCCTGGTCCAAGTCTACAAAAGATAACCTCGATATAAAGGTTGCAGAAAAAGTGCTTAATGAGGATCACTATGACCTCGAGAAGGTAAAAGAGCGTATTTTAGAGTATCTTAGCGTCAGAAAGTTAAAAGAAAAGATGAAGGGTCCTATCATATGTTTCATTGGTCCTCCGGGCGTTGGGAAAACCTCTTTGGGCAAGTCCATAGCACGGACATTGGGAAGGGAATTCGTCCGTATGTCCTTGGGTGGGGTCAGAGATGAGGCAGAGATAAGAGGACATAGAAGAACCTATGTTGGTGCGCTTCCTGGAAGAATAATACAGGGCATAAAGACAGCGGGGACAAACAACCCTGTGTTCATGCTGGATGAGATTGACAAGATAGGAATGGATTTCAGGGGGGATCCATCATCAGCCCTTTTAGAAGTTCTTGACCCGGAACAGAACAACTCATTTGCAGATCATTATCTTGCAGTCCCTTTTGACCTGTCAAAGGTTATGTTTATTACAACAGGCAACCTTGTGGATACTATACCGAGCCCTTTAAGAGACAGAATGGAGATAATCTATCTGTCCGGCTATACAACCGAAGAAAAGCTTGGTATTGCGAAAAACTACCTGATACCCAAACAGTTGGGGGAACATGGCCTCAGCAGCAAGGTACTGAAGATCACAGACCCGGGACTCTTTAATATAATCTCGCAGTATACAAGGGAAGCTGGTGTAAGAAACCTCGAAAGGGAGATTGCAAAACTTTGCAGGAAAGTTGCGAAAAAGATAGCTGAGGGTAAAGAGAAAACATTTGTGATAGGTGCACAAAATCTTCATAGATACCTTGGTGTAATTAAATACTTGCCCGAAGAAGAAATGGAAAAAGATGAGGTCGGTGTTTCTACAGGTCTTGCATGGACGGAGTCAGGGGGAGATATCATATATGTAGAGGCAACAACCATGAAAGGCAAGGGTCATCTCACCCTGACAGGACAGCTCGGAGATGTTATGAAGGAATCTGCCCAGGCTGCCTTGAGTTATGTGCGTTCGAGATCAAAGAAACTCGGCATAAAGGATGATATATTTTATAAAACAGACCTCCATATCCATGTCCCTGCAGGTGCGATACCAAAAGATGGGCCCTCAGCAGGTATTACAATGGCGACCGCGATTGCATCAGCCCTGACAGGACGTGCTGTAAATAAGAATACCGCAATGACTGGAGAGGTTACACTGAGAGGCAGGGTGCTTCCAATCGGAGGGCTGAAGGAAAAAACACTTGCTGCAAAGAGGATGGGAATAAAAAAGATAATTATTCCTATGAGGAACAAGAAAGACCTTGAGGATATTCCAAAATACATCAAAAAGGATATGGAGTTTGCATTTGCCGAGACAATGGATGATGTACTCAAGGTTGCTCTGAAAAAAGTCAATAGCCGAAAGGCAAAAAAGATTGACTAATGAAGCTTTCTCAAATCGGCGAACTATCCCTTTTAGAGCAGATAAGAAGGAGCTTTTGCAAAAAATCTAAAAATATTATCGTCGGTATAGGCGATGATGCTGCTGTAGTTAAGCCGTTAGGAAAAAACCTCCTTGTGACTACTGACATGATGGTCGAAGGGGTTCATTTCGACCTTAGTTTTACAACCCCATATCAGCTTGGCTTTAAGTTAATATCAGTTAATGTGAGTGACATCTATGCAATGGGTGGAAAGCCTTTCTATCTTCTACTGAATATCGCTGTAAATAAAAATACGAATAAGAAATTTATGGATAGGTTATTTGATGGTGTTAAAGATGCTTTAACTCTATACGATACTATCCTCATCGGGGGTGACCTTTCCGCTGCAAATGCAGGCACAGCCTTGTCAGCAACAGTCATTGGATATGTAAAAAAACATATACCACGATCTGGAGCAAACATAGGTGATAAAATCTATGTAACTGGCTATCTCGGCAATTCAGCCTGCGGCCTTGAATTACTGAAGAAGATAAAAAGACCCGTCCCCCTTCAAAAAAATAGTTCAACGTTCAACGTTCAACGTTCAGCGAAGAACCTTAAATTAGGTTTATCCTGGAAGGTAGTTGAACCGTTGCTCAGGAGACATCTTATGCCTGAGGCAAGAGATTCAAAGAAATTTGTCAAAGATGCAACATCGATGATAGATGTAAGCGATGGTCTTCTGATTGATTTATGGAGGCTATGTAATGAGAGTAGGGTCGGTGCCAGGATATATATCGAAAATATTCCTGTATCACCTGAACTCAAAAAAGCTGCCTCGCATCTTGGCATTTCACCTATAAAATTAGCCTTATCAGGTGGTGAAGATTATGAGCTGTTGTTCACTGCGCTTCCTAATAAAAAAACAAAGGCATTTTGTATCGGAGAGATTACAAAATCAGAAAGGGTGATTGTAGATAATTCAGGGAGAGAGCAACCTTTTGCACCAGAAGGCTATCAGCATTTTGGAGGAAAGAGATAATCAACCATATAAGGGGTCATTCCCGCTTGTCGGGTCGGAGCGACTCTCAGCGAAGACTCGCATCGAGAATCTTTCTTAATAATTATTGCGATATGACGGATTCCGAATCCCGAAATATTTCGGGAGAATGACAGAAAGTGGACAAAGTATTTCTATATGAATAAATATCAAAAGATTGCCTTGTTAGTAGGAGCCATCATTCTCCTTTTGGTTTTCGGAAAAACAATAACAAAACTCGGATTCAGTGCGATGACATTAATGGGCAAGGGTCTAATTATTGTCGTAGCAACCTTATTGGTAATCTCTTTTCTGAAAAAAGCGGGAAAGAAAAAATGAATGGTGCCTGAGATAAGAACTTTTATTTTCCAAAAAGCTTTTTGTATTGACCATAGCCTTCTTTTTCCAGATCTTCCTTTGGGATAAAACGAAGAGCAGCTGAGTTTATACAATACCGTTGACCAGCAGGTTCAGGGCCGTCAGGGAATACATGACCAAGATGGGAATCACCGTGTCTGCTTCTTACTTCAGTTCTTTCCATAACTAAGCTCTTATCTTCTCTTTCAGAAATATTTTCATTTTCAATCGGCTTGGTAAAACTCGGCCAGCCTGTCCCTGAGTCAAACTTATCAAGTGAGCTGAATAGTGGCTCTCCTGATGCAACATCAACGTATATACCTTCTCTTTTGTTGTTCCAGTATTCGTTCTCAAATGGCTTTTCCGTTCCATTCTCCTGAGTAACCTTGTATTGCAAGGTAGTTAATTTATTTTTTTGCTCCTTTTTGGAGGGCTTTATAATTTTCTTATCAGCTGTCATAGTCTTCTTCTCCTCTGTTTCACCCCATATCCTTTTTAAGTATCGATCACGACCGGAATTGAACCGATACAATTTATATTGCAACGGGTTTTTCTTATAATAATCATGGTGATATTCCTCTGCTTTATAAAATTCAGCAGCATGCAATATCGCTGTAACAATTAGTTTATTATATCTTCCGGACTTCTGTAATTCGTCCTTCGATTTTTCAGCCAATATTCTCTGTTTATCATTATGATAGAAAATTATTGTTTTATATTGTGATCCCTGATCGACAAACTGTCCCTTTGGATCTGTAGGGTCTATCTGTCTCCAGAATACATCAAGAAGTTTTTCATATGTTACTTTTGAAGGGTCATACAAAATTTGAACAGCTTCTACATGGTCGGTATCTCCTTCTGAAACATCTTTGTAGGTTGGGTTTTTTTTATGCCCACCTGTATATCCCGGAATAACTTCTTTTACACCCTCAAGCTTTTCAAATGCTGGTTGTATGCACCAGAAACATCCACCAGCAAACGTTGCTTTTTCAAGGTTTTCAGAGTAAATATCAGAACTTTTATTTGTACTGTTTTTAGCACATGCAATACAGATTGCGCCTAATGTTATAAGACATAACAGGTATGATACCTTACTTATAATCATTTAAATCTCCCGGGCGATTTATTATTTCTATTATACAATATATTTATTTATTTTTTATAATTATTGTTTTATTATTTTAACCCGAAAACTGCATTTATCTGATGACCAAAGCAGGCATATACGCATAAAAAACTTTACA
>JBGQLV010000035.1:0-27651 GCA_041500225.1 Thermodesulfovibrionia bacterium
CTTTATCACTTCCCATTTGATACGAAAGTTTGAAATTGCTTTGAACTAAAGTTACAACAAAAGTATCTTTTTTAACAAAGTAAATTATCTAATAAAATAAGAATGTTAAGTTGTATTACTTTAAGAATTCATTTAAGAAATGCAAGAAATGTTAGATAAAAACCAAAAAATGTTAGATAAATTTGCTTGTAGATATTCATTCTATCAGTTATAACAGACGACAAATCATAAAAATGTAACTTTAGTTTTTTATATGAGTAAAAATAACTCGACAGATAGAAAAAATATTCTTTTAGTGGACGATGATGCAGTTATCAGGGATATGATAAAAGACGCCCTTAGGAGGGAATATAATATATTAGAAGCTTCAGGATATCAAGAGGTTGTAAAGCAACTCTCAAGACCTATAGACCTTGCCCTTATTGATTATGTCATGCCAGACTGCGATGGATTTGAGGTATTGAAGGCAATCAGGGAGGTTAAGCCTTCACTGCCTGCTATAATAATGACTGGTTATAGTAATGAGAGAGTAGTAATGAAGGCTCTCAGGTCATCAGTAGCAGATTACATAAAAAAGCCCCTATCCCTTGCTTATCTCAGAAGAAGATTATCAGAAATACTCGGGGGGAAATGGAACTATGAACATCCTGCAAATGTAGAAACCAGAGAAGAATTTATATTGGATGGCATAGCAGCTTATATAAGAGAAAATTATATGAAAGTTCTGACACTTGACAAACTCGCAGGGATGGCATGTATGAACAGGTTTAAATTAAGCACGGCATTCAAAGATAGGTTTGATCAGAGCCTTACATCATATTTAAATAGTATCAGGGTCAAAAATGCTGTTGAATTACTCAAGAACCAAAGTATAAACATAACAGAGATAGCCCATTTTATAGGCTATAAGAGTATTGAACATTTTGATCGAGTATTCAAGGCAATATATGGGATATCACCACGGGAATACAGGAAAAAAGCGAGTAATGCAATAAAAGGATATTAAAAGATGGCTAAGAAGATACTTATTATTGAAGATGATGAAGAAAATCTGAAGCTTTTCAGTACAATACTTAGGCACAATGGTCATGTAACCTTTGAAGCAAAAAACGGCATGGATGGTATCAGACTTGCGATGGTTGAAAACCCTAACCTCATCCTTGTGGATGTCCATATACCTGTTATGAACGGGTTTGAGGTGCTCAAAATTATCAAATCCGAGCCGTCCACAAAAAATATTCCTGTAATAGCCCTCTCAGCCTATCCTTTGAGTGGAACCAGGAAGGGATTTCCTGATGGTGGTTTTGCTGATTGCGTTGTAAAGCCGATTATTCTGAAGGAGTTTATTAGGCTTATAGAGAAACATCTACAAACGGCATGTTCTTAAGGCTCTTATCTCTTATCTAAGACTTCTGGTTATTACAGAAGAAAGCTAAATGTTCACATGGGAATTAAAGGTTTAGAGAGAAATTGAAAAAAGTTCAGGTAGGATGAGATGGAGAAGAAATCTATTCTTCTTGTGGACGATGATGAAGTTGTAAGGACGATGATAAAGGGTTTTCTTGAAAGGGAATATAATGTATTAGAGGCATCAAGTTATTCAGAGGCTATTAAGTTACTCAGATACCCCTTAGACCTTGCACTTATTGACTATATTCTGCCGGACTCCGATGGATTTGAACTGCTAAAGGCAATCAGGGACGAAAAGCTGGCACTGCCTGCAATAATAATGACAGGTTATAGTAACGAGGCAGTAGTAATAAAGGCGCTCAGATCAGCAGTAGCGGATTACATAAAAAAGCCGATAAAACTTTCCTATCTTCGGATGAGGTTATCCGAGATACTCGGGGGAGAATGGACTAATGAGCATACTGAAAATGTAGGGACCAAAGAAGAATTTATATTGGACGGCACTGCAGCATATATAGAAGAAAAGTATATGAAAGACCTGTCGCTTAATAGAATTTCACGTATGGCATGTATGAACAGGTTCAAATTCTGCAGAGCATTCAAACAGAGGTTCGGGAAAACCTTCACCTCATATTTAAATCATATCAGGATAAAGAAAGCCTCTGAACTACTCAAAAACCCTAATTTATCCGTAACAGAAATAGCTTTTTTTGTAGGCTATGGGAGTTTTTCTCAATTCATGAGGGTATTTAAAACAATATATGGTGTATCGCCAAAAGAATACCGAAGAATGTGAGTAAAGTCCCACAAGAATATTGTTTTGTATAAATATGCGTATTTTATATAATGTTTAAAATAACAACCTGTTAAGTTATAATCTTTTAAGCAAATATATAATATGCTTAAAAATAAATGTTAGACGTAATGACATATATTAAGTAGCTATGAGCACTAATAAGCCTAAAGACATTAGTGAATATAAGAAGTGGTTAAAGGACAAACATAGTGTAGAAATAGAAGTACGCACGCAAACATATTACGACTCTGTTGCTAACAAGATACGCAATGATTTTATAAATACATTACTTTGGCAGAGTTTATCTCAACAAATCGTACAAATAGGACAAGAATATTATCTTAAGACAAAATATTATTTACTTACAGATGATCAAATGCCTGAGATAGTTCTAAAACCTTTCGATTCTTTTTTGTTGAAAACCTTTCGACATAATATTATTAACAACAACAAATGGCCTGACGAACCTCAAAATGGCTGGATTCTGCCAAACAATTGGTTTATTAAAATAAAAGATATTGTGCGAACATGTTTTGTAGTTAAGTACCTCGATGGTATCAATTTCTTCCTTGATAAACTCAAATTGTTATGTCAAGAAAATGCTCTAAATTGCAAAATAGATTTTGAGGCAAAGGAAGAAGGATACTATGCTGCCCATGCCTATGTCAGTTTTCAGAGTGAAATTCCAAAGCAGAATTGGGACACAGAAAAAGTTGATTCAGTAATTGAATTGCAGGTTACTACGCAATTACAAGAAGTCATTAGAAAATTACTCCATAAGTATTACGAAGTACGCCGAAAAAATGTTCCTTCAGACGGAATTAAATGGCAATGGGATTATAGAAGTGATGAATTTTCGGCTAACTACCTTGGTCATATATTACATTATGTTGAGGGAATGATTATGGATGTAAGAGACAAACAGGAGGAGAAAAAATGAAGAATGAATTTCTTGAATACTTAAATTCTATTGGTATTACAGGGCTATTTCAGGAGAGAGCTCAGGCGATATATTCTTTTTACGAAAAGATTATTGCTGATACTATGCAAGATATTTTTGTCTCCGATTATGTTAATGAAGAAGGCAGGAGACTATACGAGAATCTCTGGTTTTTTACTTCATCTGCTGTATTTGAAGCCAAACAATTCCTCACTACTGATGACTTTGATGGAATGCCGTATACTAAGAAGGTCAAATATTGGAGAATTGTAAAGAAAGATTATGATTTTAACAATATAACTTCTAAATCGAGAATGACAATAGAAGTCGGTTTGAAGAACAATATGGGATGTATTATGAAAGCTTCTGGAGATAATTGTTCATTTCTTAAGGCTATATTTCTTAAATATTATTTACCAAATTTGATTGATTAGTAATATCATGTGGGAAATGATTATATATCATACAAATGTCCTTCATGTAATTCTGAAAATATTCAGAAAGCTTCAGTATTAGTGTCTTTAGGTAGTAAAAAACTTAAAGCTACGACAGTAGGAGTTGGCGGTGGGAGTGGAGGGATTAATGCAGGCATCGGTCTAAGTGGGGGGGCAATAACCTCGGAATTGGCCGCCAAGCTCAGTCCGCCAATCAAACCACAAGTCAAGCCTATTTCATTGTGGAAATATATTATTTTCCCTTCCCTTCTGTTACTTTCGGCTAATGGTATGGTTACAGGGTTTTTATCTAATGAAATAGCCGGTGGGATTATATTTCTCGGGTTGTTTGCTTTAATAATTTATTATGGTTACTTTAGATGGATTCCGTCTTGGAAACAAAAGCAAATCCACCAGGAAAAAGAATATACTCATGCTCTTGCTCAATGGGAAAAGACCTATTTTTGTTTAAGATGCGGTTCATCATTTGAAATCAGCAAACAATCGTAATATTGAGTAAGTGCAGAGATTATGAATGCATCCAAATGAACATTTAGTGGAGCAATATGTCAGAATCGTAAAAAAATGGTTCACCGTCACCAATATTGGATTTGATACAAACAGGGAGATAGACATCCTTGCCATTGACGCGAAAGGAAATGCTTACCACATTGAAGTTGATATTCATAAAGGCGGGGCCTACAATGGGGGCCAGAAGGGAATGATTATTATTCTGTAAAAGAATATAAAGGCAAGAAATTTGATTCAGAAGCAAAACGATTTATCAAACAGAGATAAAAAACAGAAAAGGGGACGGCAGGCTGTCCCCTTTAGTTCTATGAAAAAGTGATGATTTACAAAAGAATCGTTTAATGATGCAGCTAATGAGCGTAGCTTTTTGCGATCCCCTGAAATAGCTTGGTAGGTTATAGTTTTTTATACTTTGATGATTTTGATATCATCTACAAAATAGGGCTGACCACCATGTATAACTATACGATCGAATTGGTTGTATATTGAATCTACCGCCGTAATCTCAACTAACTTTTCACCTTGAGAATTATTCAAACATAATTCAAACTTTCCATCGCTGCTTGAGTGAAATTCAAATTGGTACCAAGCGTCTTGTGGAGGATTAAAATTAATACGTTTGCTAATTTCACTGGCTATACCTTTACCCCTTCTTTCTATGACTGCAAAGTTAGCTCCATGATCGACCAGAAAGCCATATCCATTGAATTCCATATCTTCGATTGCCAAGCGGTCTCCTTGTCCTCCGGGTTTTCCAGAAGGGCGAAAAAGCCATCCAGAAAAAATAAAACCAAGTCCTATGGATTTTCCTATTATTTTGTACCCACCATGTGGATCATTTCTGTGTTCTTTCTTTAGACAAAATTGACCGATGTGTGGACTTACTTCCTTAGAATGGGAAACCCTGCCTTCAAGATACTGTTCCCATCCTTCAAAATAATCGAAAACTTCTGAAAAAACTATTTCCATTTGAGTACTACCAGCTTCAATCTTATCAATCCTGCTCGAATCCTCGCCCGGTGTAACGTCCGGCGTATCTTTCCTGCTCCGAATGTTGGCTATCACATTAGGCATAGTCTTCCTCGTCCTCAGCCATTTAAGCCCCGTATAAAAAGAAACAATTCCGCAAACGACACTGATTAAAGTGAAAATTAACTGCTGCAGTTCGGAAAGCTTAGCAGTAAATAATGTGATTAGGAAGGCAATAGAAAAGGAAATAAAAGCAACTGCAAATGTCAGGTCCTGGCTTACTTGACTACATCCCTCTTCCATTCGTTTAAGCTCGTCATCAGTTACTTGGTAGACCTCTATACGTGGGATTCTATAAGTAACGATTTCAGGGTCTTTTCTCTGCTCGCCATTCACTATCGCTCTCCTTGAGAACTCTGCGACACATTATCTACCACGGTAGGTTAACTGAAATCGGCTGTACTGAAGGATATCTATGACCTACTTTTGGGTTCAGCCTCTGTGATAGGAATAGTTCAATTCCCTCTCTATAAGCGGCATCCACTTTCGCCCACGTAACGAACAGGCCTAGTGAGCTGTATTCAAGAATCTCTTTTTCTTGTCGATGCGCTGCAAGGCGTTCTGCTATCTGACCCTTTCCTACGTAGACAGTCCGAGCATCCTGTCCTCCGTGCCAGATGATATAAACCCCGCCTAGCCCTATGAAGTGAGAATGTTCAAGATTTAATTTGAGAAAATTGCACCACTGATCGCCTTCACATTTAATCCATTGAAGATTCATATCGACTCCTTTAGAACTCTGGCTTGATGCTATTTAAACACAAACTTCGGCTCATTTTCTATATTAGCTTTATTTACACGAATAATTTTACAAAGGTTCTTTGGATTTATCAATCATCACGACTTCGAAAAGTCCTAAATTGCGCTTCGATTAACCAACCCCAACTATTAGAAGCGCCAATCCTTAAAATGTTCATAGCTCATTAATCAACCTGACCTGCGCTGAAGATTCTGTGTTGTACTCTACACCAGATAACCGCTCTTTTCGATCGCGGACTTCAGAAAGAAAGCATTATTTGCCTAATTATTTTTGATGTTTTATTTTCAGCCGCTTTATTTCTTCAATTAACTCATCATTGGTAATTAATCCCTTCTTTATTAAAAGATTAATCAATGCTTCTTGAGTAAACACGTTGCTCATTATGAGTTCTTCAATCGTTACCATCTCTTTTAGGTCAAGTTTCTTTGCCATCTCTCTTTCACCTTACTCTCATTAGTTTTCTAAACTCCCATGGCGGCATGGGATTGTGTTGCTGCCATAATCCTAACCCTTTAGTTCTTGCTTCCTTTTCAGCATCTAAATATTCCGAGGCATAAGGTCTTTGCAGGTATTCTTTGTAGGCCCAAGCCCATCCCTCTTTAACCATTTCAAGATTAATGTTTCTATTGCCAAAGGATACAATTCCTACCATTCGTTTATACCGGTCTATGTCTATGATATCAACCTTTACCTTTTTGCTTAATACTTTTGATTCTAATGCTCTATACGCCTCTTCTCCATAAGGTTGACCTTGTTTACTTATAAGACCAGTTCTGCGATTAATCTTTTCCGTCTCGGGTGTATCAATACCGTATAGCCTAATTTTAAGTTTTGTTCCTTCAGTAGTTTCTAAATTGAGAGTATCTCCATCGGATACTTTTGTTACGATCCCTTCAACGGTCCGGATTAAGGACAAGGAGGGCGAAGAAAAAGACAAAAGTAAAAGAGGTACTAATAGAAACAGCTTTTTCATAGATCAAGGAGATTACTACTGGTTACCTTTCATCTTCTTTTTCTCCGTAAAAAAAGCTTCGCATTCCCGAAGAACTCTCTCAGCTTCCAACTGCATTCGTTTCATATCTATCAGCTCCTGAGTTATATCCTCATCTTTCAGTTTCAGTGATTTGAACTCCTTCTTAAGGAGCCTCCTTATATAGCCCGCAGGTATTTTTTTCCTACTAACTGTCACCTTTCCCTGTCCCTTCGTCGATAGGATATTTCTTTATCAACCTTCAAGACATTATTCCATATTGACTTGTCGGTCTGCAAGATGATTTCGGATATTGATACGGACTTTTTCAGTCACCCGTTACCTGTCATTTCAAGAGAACTCACCAGTAGCCAAGAGCACATTTCCCGCTTCTCAGTTCACCTGCTACTCAGCACCAAGAACTTCCCAAGAAGTATAATGTTTTCAGGTCGTAACATTGATTCGCTGTCGTTTTTTTGCTGAACTACTATTTTTCCGCATAGCGCGTCCCAAAATTGCTGTTAGATGTGCACTGGTAGTAAGTAGGTTCTTCAACCTTCCTGAAGAAATGCTAAAATTAATAAAATGATTTCTGCCAACTTCGCAAAACCCGACGAAAAAGTATCTGAAAGAATGAAGCAGGTACGATCATCCAATACGTCGATCGAGATCGAGGTAAGGAAGGCATTGTATAGGTTAGGTTATCGCTTTAGGCTTCATATTAAGAGCTTGCCCGGCACTCCCGATATTGTTTTAAAAAAACATCGCACTGCAATCTTTGTCCATGGCTGTTTTTGGCACGGCCATGAAAAATGTGCCAAAGGACAGAGGCTGCCAGTGAAAAATTTTTCGTTCTGGCAAGACAAAATAAAGAAGAATAAAGCCAGAGACGAAAAAACACGGACTGTGCTGACTAAATTAGGCTGGCGCGTCTTAGTTATTTGGGAATGTGAAGTCCCAAAGGTGAGAACAATCATGACTGATTTTCTAAAACTTTAATCGTCCCACATCTCTTGACAAAAATATGAGAAATGTAGACAATGAGTCACATGGGCATATTTAATAGTGGGTCAGGTTTACGCGCTCTTCGTCAGATCCGCGGCCTGAGTCAGTCAAAGCTTGCGGAACTCACAGGAATTGTTCAGGCCCGTATTTCTGCTTACGAGTTGGGCAAGAACGGCCTCAAGGAAGACGAAAAGGCTACTATACAGGCAGTAATTTCTGGCCTCGATGAAGACGCTATCCGTCAATTGAAATCTAAACGATATCGTTCTCATAAGCGCACAGGGTCTATAATCGCGTCTCGCCCGCGCCGCAGTTACTGCAAAACATCGGGTAATAGTGAATACTTGCAAGTATTGGCCGAGTTAGAGGCACATGTCCTGAAACAAAAAGACAACTGTAATGTAAGCCCCAAAGCTTTGTCGTTATTCGCTGGCTGTGGAGGCTTGTGTTACGGCGTGAAGGCTGCTGGATTTCGTATTGTTGGTGCATCAGAGATATATGATGGCTTTAGAGATATTTATACCCTCAACTTCCCTGAAGTGCCAATATTGACCTCAGATGTGCGTAAAATTAGTGATACTGAATGCGCGCAGATTATTGAGCGAGAGGGTCAAATAGCTCTTATGGCTGGCGGGCCGCCTTGTCAAGGCTTCAGCTTAACGGGCAAGCGAGATCCCGAAGATGCCCGAAATACCCTGTTCTATGATTACTTAAGAATTGCTAATAATATAAGACCGAAGGTTATTCTAATGGAAAATGTTCGACTCCTAACATCTATGAAGAACCCTGAGGGTCGTCTTGTCACTGACTGCATCTTGGAAGCTTTTTCAGATATTGGCTATAACGCCGAGTTCTTCTGCATTAATGCAAAGGATTATGGTGTGCCACAGCATAGGGAACGTGTGATTTTCATCGCCACAGAGAAGTTGTTATGTAAAACTCCATCTATCCCACCTGCTACCCATGGCAATGAGTCAGCTGTGTTTGACTGCCTTAAGCCTTTTCGCACCTTCGGCGACGCAGTATCTGACTTAGAGTTCATTGAATCAGGCGAGACATCATTAAATGATAAGTGGCATTTCGCCGTTTCTCATCCTGAACATGTTATTGAATGGCTGGTAGACGTGCCTCAAGGCAGTAGTGCTCATAACAATAAAGACCCAGAAATGCGCCCACCCTCTGGCTACAATACAACATACAAAAGGCAAGTCTGGAATGAACCGGGCTCAACTGTGTCCACTACCTTTGCAATGATATCTGGATGTAGGAATGTCCATCCAATCGCAACACGCTCAATCACAATTCGAGAGGCAATGCGTTTACAAAGCTTTCCGGATAGTTTCATGCTTGGTGGTAGAATTGGGGATATCCGGACTGCCCTTGGTAATGCCGTACCGCCACTGCTTGGGTATGTCTTGGCGTCCCACATCATGCACTGCTATATTTTGTAAAAGTATCCCGCCTCAAGATTAAACTGAAGCTGCGTCGGGTGCTGCTGTTGTCCTCCTCTCTGCATCTGGACAACTCCAAAGCGCGGCGCTTCATGCTGTGTTCCATGGGGATCCTTATACTGCCCCTTATGCACCGTATACAGCTTCTTGGTGAATCCTTGATAACGCCGAGATAAATTAATCAACTGCTCCACGGAATAGAGAGCAAACTCCTGCGGGTCGCTTAACATCCTTTTTGTTTTGTGTAATATTAAGTCCGGAGTGAAAGGGTCCGCAAGATATGCCTTCTGTAGGAGTAGTCGAGTGATGTAATCTTGTTTATCTCTAAAAATATCCTCGAGCTCCTGCCTACCGGTCTGCTCCGTCTCTTCCCAAAAGAATCGGCGGGGATCAGTTTTTCGTCCTAAGAGTGCAGTCGGGTTATCTAAAGGCCGGTATCCAAGATCTCCACAAAACTGCCGCAGTGACGTTTCACCATAATCTGAAACAGGGATATTATTTCTGCGAAGAAGTTCGCAGAATGCATGCGCCGTACTAAAGTAGAGCTGAGCATTCGTCGGTGTCCTATTGTTGCACTGTTTGACTGATACGCCGATGGTCAGTGGCTCGCGTCCAGCTTGAAAAACTGTCAACAGTACGTCGCTTTTGCAAGCCCGCACAGCTACGCCGTTAACCTCAAGCCACTTCTTTCCTTCTTCGGCGGTTGCCAATGCACCAAGCGCAATTGCCTCAGCACGGTCACAGTGGCTCCACCCAACATGCGTTAGAGTGAAACAGATAAGCACAGTTGCTGGCTCCCCTCTGAAAACTGGCTGTATCGGCATAGCGGCTTTCTGCGGAAATGGAAGATTGTTGATACAATTCGCAAGATCAGCTTCGAAATTATGACCATAGCGGCGGCCGGTCATCCCAGCTTGTATTTGTGCAGCATGTGTTGAATCAATCGGTGTAAGTGCCATTAAATATCTGTAGTTAGCTCAGAAACAGATACTTTAAGCCCGCGTGCGAGTGCACAGAGATTTGAAAACGATATATTCCTTTTGCCCCTTTCGACAAGGCTAATGTAGGTGCGATCAAATTCACAAATGTTCGCAAGGTCTTCTTGTGATAGGTTCCTCTCTCTCCTTAGCTGACGGATCTTCTCACCTAATTTCCAGATTTCGTTGCTTCCTGTGCTTTGCTTCATTTAGGTGTACTGTATCATTGTGATGACAATGAGTCTACGGACAATGCGTCACATACAGCGGGTAAGCTTAAATATTCCTGCAAGTACTCTAGAGAATGATTAGGGTACTCGGCGCCGTTGACTTCTGTGAGAAATAGAGAAAAATCTTTTATTCTAAGACCTGTTGGGGGGTTATGCGCACAACGAGACCAACAATAATTCCAACAGATTTATTACCGTCAAATTCCATGTCGCACTTCCACCTTAAATTCTTTTAACCTGTCTGCTATGGATTGACTCACCCTCTCCCTACCCTCTCCCCTCAAGGGAGAGGGATTTTTCTGTCAACTTAATCCCGAAAGGACTTTTTTTCATATCTGCAACAGATGCTCACATAAAAGCAAGATATGCACAGTAAATTTGTTTCAATGTGTGAAATACTTATGGATATTTTTTTGTGGCTAATGATTTTCGAATACCATTTCACACTTCAAAGGAGGACTTATGAGTAATGAAAAAGAAGTTTTGGGTATGGGTTGGCTCCCTGATTATCCTGATTTCAGGGATTACACAGCGGAGCATGAGAAAATTAATGTGATACTTGTACCAACACGTGTTCTGAAAGCGGGTGTAAAGATTCCAACATCACAGGATTTAAGGGCCTGGTGCTCGCCTATAGAGGATCAAGGTTCTCTTGGCTCATGTACAGCACATGCAGGCATTGGAGTGGTTGAATACTATGAGAAAAAGGCATTCGGAAAACATATTGATGCATCACGACTCTTTCTTTATAAGGTAACCCGTAACCTCTCGCACTGGACCGGGGATACAGGTGCATTTCTTAGAAACACAATGGGTGCGTTAGTTCTTTTTGGTGTCCCTCCAGAGGAATACTGGCCCTACAAAATAGCTGATTTTGATAAAGAGCCCTCTGCATTCTGTTATGCCTTTGCACAGAGCTATCAGGCAATAAAATATTACAGGCATGATCCTCCTGCAACACCACCTGATGTCTTACTGACCAGAATAAAGACATACCTTGCAGCAGGCCATCCTTCCATGTTTGGTTTCACTGTCTATAGTTCCATAGGTCAGGCAGACAAGACAGGAAGGATTCCCTATCCATGCAAAGGCGAAAAGATAGAAGGTGGACATGCGATTGTTGCAGTTGGATACGATGATAAGATGAAGATCAAAAATACAGGTAAATACGGGGTTGAGACAACAGGCGCACTCCTTATAAGAAACTCATGGGGAACAGGATGGGGAGATGCAGGATATGGTTGGCTTCCCTATGAATATGTTCTCAAAGGTCTTGCCGAAGACTTCTGGTCTATATTGAAGAAAGAGTGGGTGGATACAGGAGTGTTTAAGGTGTAAGTCTGATTATACTGAGGATAGGGTATTCTCGCTCATTCTCGGTCGTTCCGACCTGCGAGGGTCGCATCGACAATCCGCTCAAACACTCTATCCTCAGTTGGTGTGATCTATTTTATGAATGATAACGATATACTTGAAACACTTTGGAGTTGAACAATAGATTGAGGAGGAACGGCTATGGAAAAACTAAATTATAATTTGCTTAAGTTTTTTACGAAAAATTACAAGCCAGGACTAATAGGTTTTGTTGGTACAAAGGATACTATAGGTCTGGCCATAAGGGAAGCTCAGAGGGCAGTGACAGCAGATAAGGAGGCATCTCTTTGGTCCCATTGTTTTATATTTGGTGAACTAAGGCTTGATCGAAGAGGTCCGGGAAATACTATAAGTAAAAGTCCTTACTTATTTGAGAGCGACCTTAAAGTAAATCTTTTCAAACCTCAGCTTCGGAATGGCGCTCAGGAAAACTGGATCGGAAAATGGTGCAAGGACACAGTAGAAAATGCCGCGATAATAGACTTGGGGTTATCAGATGATGAAAAGGACACCATACTTGCCACTTCACTCCAACTTGTTGATGAACAGGTGCTTTATCCCATTCAGGAGCTTCTCGGGACATGGTGGGCAATCATCATGAAAAAGCAATGGCTACCTAATCCTCTTGATGATTTTCATGCAATGTATTGTAGTGCATTTGTCAGGTATTGTTATAAAGAGGCGGAGAGAGATTTTTTAGACAATACAATAAGTCTTTCAAATACAACTCCTGAAGATATAGCAAGGGCAGGAATAAATGCCGGTGTGATAGAAATTTATAAACCATAGATTATTTCGTAATTTGAAAGGAGTGGTTATTATGAAGAAGTAGATCAAGATTGCTGAATGATTTTAAAAATGATATGAATATTTTTTCCACGTTAACTCGAAAAATACATTTGATTTTAGGCATATATGCAGAAAAACCTTTACAAATCGCAATTTGGCTTTGAATGAAATCAGTAGAGTCTGTTTATAAATGCCGTTCAGCCGTCATGCCGGACTCGATCCGGCATCCAGAACGTCTTGAAAACACTGGATTCCGGCTTAAGGACTGCCGGAATGACACACAGCTAAGCAGACTTTATAAACAGACACTAAATAGTCCTACAAAGGTAGCGATGGTAAAGCTTTTTCTTCACATATGCCTGCTTCATTTTTTACTAATTGCATTTTTCGGGTTAAGTGCTAAAATTAGTTATATAGTCAAAAGGAGGAACAATGGGAGTCATTATGCAGGCTTTTTATTGGGATTGCCCAGGATTAGAAGGCAAAGGATACCAATGGTGGAACCATATCAAAAGTAAAGTTTCATCATTAAGTGAAGTGGGTTTTACTGCACTATGGCTGCCGCCTGCGAGCAAGGCCGCAAATATTGGAGGCCAGTCAATGGGATACGACCCATACGATTATTACGACCTGGGAGATATTGATCAGAAAGGCTCATTAAAAACCTGGTTTGGTTCAAAAGACGAATTACTTGATTTGATCCGTATCGCCCATGACAATAATATACAAGTTTATGCAGATATTGTTTTTAATCATTGCAGTGGTGGTGATGCAATAGAGCTAAACCCAATTGACAATAAAGAGAGATGGACAAAATTCACACCGAAAAGCGGAAAGTTCCAACGAGATTACAAATGTTTTCACCCTTCACCATATGAAACGTGGGATGACGGTACATTTGGAGATATGCCAGACCTCTGTCATAGAAACCCCTACGTTTATACCCAGTTAATAGAATATGCCAGATGGCTGATTGAAGAAACAGGTTTTGATGGTTTTCGATATGATTGCGTTAAGGGTTATGGTGGCTGGATAGCCCGGGCTATTCAGGAATTGAGAGCTATCAAAAATGGGACCCCCAGTAAACCTTTCGGTGTTGGTGAATGCTGGGACAGTGACCGCATTATTGATGACTGGCTGAATGAAACTAATACATGGTCTGATAACCTGGCAAGTGCATTTGATTTTCCTTTGAGAGACAGATTAAAGAATCTCTGCGATGCTTTTGGATATAGCTTAAACAACCTTGTAGATGGTGGAGCGCTGTTTGAAGATAGACCTTTTGAGGCAGTGACTTTTGTAGAAAATCACGATCTGTCTCGCAGCAATCCCATTATCAATGATAAGATGATGGCTTATGCTTTTATACTGACGCATGAGGGTTATCCGTGCGTATTCTGGTATGATTATTATAATCTGGATCTTGGTCAGGAGGATAATCAAAGCGGTATTGCAGCTCTTGTCAGAATTCATGAAGAGTATGCTGGTGGCACAACCTCTGTTCTTTATATTGATGATAATCTCTACGTAATGCAGAGAAATGGTTTCGAAGGACAAAAGGGATTAATCTTTGTGATGAATAACCAGGGAAATGGATGGAATGGAATGTGGGTCAAGACAAAATGGAGAAATACGAGATTTGTTCCTATGGCATGGAAGGGTCGTGATACCATGGTTCCCCAGGAGAAATGGACTCAAGGAGAAGGCTGGGGTGATTTCTGGGCTCCTCCGAGGGGTTATGCGGTTTATCTTCCACAAGAGGACTAAAAAAGCCTTATTAGCCTTTGAATCTTCTTGCGTTGTAGTAGTTCTTTGCAAATGATATGATTTAGTAACGTAAAGTACCTTCGCTTAAAAATCTATCATGAGCTTTAAAGCAGTTATTATTGGATGTCTCACAGGGTTTATATCTGCCTTCTTTGGTATCGGAGGCAGTAGCATTGATACCCCTTTGCTGAGAACATTTCTTAAACTTCCACCTTATATCGCCCTCGGGACGCCTTTACCATTGACTTTACTAACAGCTACCATAGCATCATTTGCATATAAAAGAGAACACCTGGTAAATTTCAGAATTGCCTTGTACAGTCTCATTGGAGGGGTCCCCGGGATAGTTGCAGGGTCTTACTTTACCGCCTATCTTTCGGGAAAGTTTTTAATGCTCCTTACAGCAGCTATACTCTTTTTTATGGGGATCGATTTTTTTTATAACAATGTTATAGAAAAGATTTTTTGCACAGAGAAGATTTGTTCTTCTCCTCCTGCTTACTCTATAATCAGTGTTGCCACTGTCATAGGGCTTTTATCAGGGGTCCTCGCTAATGGAGGTGGTATATTCTTTGTTCCTGCCTATGTTGTATTATTTCGTATGAAAATGAAGGAGGCTATCGCCACGTCACTTATTACAGTGGCTGTAATGTCTGTCCCGGGGAGTATGATACATTATCATCTCGGACACATTGATCTGGTAACAAGTGCTGCTCTTGGCATCGGGGTTGCTCCCATGGCATATTTAGGAGCAAGGATGGATATCAAAACTAAATCAAAGACTATCATGCTGCTCTTCGGGATACTCCTTATTGCTTTCTCTACTTATTTCTTTATAAGCCAGTTGAGGGCTTGATTAATGATGCTCATTTATATCTCCTTATATAAGCCTTCCTTATTTCTTCTGCAAAGAGCAATAATGCACTAAATGGTATAAGAATCAGCCATACATCTAATCCTAAAGGTGCTGTTCCGAATATCTTATTCCCAAAGGGATGATAAATGATAAAAGATGAAAGTATTACCTCTACTACTATGCCAATGATGACTAATTTGTTCGAAAAAATACCCAGCCTGAACATAGATTCATGGGAAGAACGGCAGGCGAAGACATTCCCTATCTGCATGATAACGATACCCAGGAACGTAGCCGTTGACGCCTGACGCGTCAAAGGATTATCTATTGGTAAAACCGTGCCCCACTGCCAGCCACCCTTAAAGAGGACATAAAAATATACGAAAAGGACACCGATTGTGCTGATGAGCCCGATGAAGACATATCCTCGTATGAGAAGGAAGCTATCAATAATTTCCTTTTTCCCGGATTTTACCGGAGAGGTGATTTTTGATGATCTTGAAGGAGATCTCATGATAGCTGCTTCGGGAGGCTCAGCCCCAAGTGCAAGGGCCGGAATCGTTTCAGTTCCAAGATCTATGGCAAGGATCTGCATGACTGTTAAAGGGAGTGGTATTTTAAAAATTGAGAACATGATATACGGAATGGCTTCGGGTGTACCATGTGCAAAAATGTAGGTGATGAATTTTTTGATATTTTCAAAGATTGTCCTGCCCTCTTCAATCGCATTTACAATGGTCGCAAAGTTATCGTCCAACAAAACCATATCTGCTGCTTCCCTTGCAACATCGGTTCCCATTATTCCCATTGAAATACCGATATCTGCCTTTTTCAGGGCAGGCGCATCGTTTACCCCGTCTCCGGTGACTGCAACCCTCTCTCCTTCATCCTGCAGCACAGACACGATCCGCATTTTATGTCTCGGGGACATCCTCGCAAAGATGATCTCCTCGGATAAAAGTACCTCCCGTAATGAACTATCGGATTTCGTATCCATTTCATAGCCTTCAATAACGGCGGGCATACCTTTTACAAGACCTATCTGTTTTGCAATGGCAACAGCGGTTCTGCTTGCATCTCCTGTAATCATAATCACCTTAATACCAGCCTCACGGCACTTTTTTATGGCTTCAGGCACCTCTGGCCTTGGAGGATCTTCGAGACCCATAAGACCGACAAAAACCAGGTCTTTTTCTAAAAGGTCTTCTGCTTGCATCATGTTCATTCCATGAGCCGGCTCGATGTTCTTAAAGGCAAAGGCCATGACCCTTAAACCGTCATCCATCATTGAATGGTAAATTGTTGTTAAAGATTTCTTGCTCTCATCATCCAATGCCTTAAACTCTTTGTCCATGAGTATTCCGCTGCATAATGGTAAAACCGTTTCCAATGCTCCCTTCGTTAATACAAGAGTCTCACCATGGATAACATTGACGGTAGTCATCCTCTTTCTTTCAGAATCGAAGGGGATCTCAGCAATGCGTTCTGACTGTATGCCATCAGATATCTCCCGTGCTGCTTTCAGCATTGCGATCTCTGTGGGATCTCCCTTATATTTCCCGTTTTCATAAACGGCGTTATTACACAGGTGGGCGGTCGTTATGAGCCTGTTGTACGAACTGAATCCTTCCATGTCCTTCCCGCACAGTGGGTAGGGTGGGACCTTAGTGCCGTCTGATGCTGTCCATATCCTCTCGACTTCCATTTTGTTCTGGGTGAGCGTGCCTGTCTTGTCAGTACAGATAACTGTCACCGAACCGAGAGTTTCAACTGATGTAAGGGTCCTTATAAGTGCCTTTTTCCTGGCCATCCTCTGGCTTCCCATTGCTAAGGAAAGGGTAACGGTTGGCAGAAGTCCCTCGGGAACATTTGCAATAGTAATTCCGATAGCAAAGAGGAGATTGTGCCAGAAGCTTCTGCCTGTGACGGTTCCAATACCGAAGAAGAATATACCTGTGGTGAGTGCAATAACAGCGATTATCTTTGTTACCTTCAGTATTTCTTTCTGGAGAGGACTTAATCCCGGCTCAACCGCACTTGTTAGATGGGCAATCTTCCCGAATTCCGTGGACATGCCTGTAGCAAAGGCTGTCGCCGTGCCATTGCCGCTTACGACAAGGGTACCTGCAAAGACAATATTGGGGCTTTCGAGGTAATCACCTTCAAACGGTTTATAACTCCGTGGCTTTGATTCCGATTCCCCTGTAAGGGGTGCATTATTTATCATTAATCGATTCGCTTCAATGAGCCTCGCATCAGCAGAAACCTTATCTCCTTCACTTAAAAGAAATACATCACCAGGAACTACCTCTCTCGCAGGGATCTCCCTGACAGAACCGTCTCTCAAAACCTTGACGTTAAACGGGAGGAGTCTTTTCAGTGCTTCAACCGCCTTCTCTGCACGGTACTCCTGTATAAAGGTAAATATGGCGTTGATAACAATTACTCCGACGACTGCTAATCCGAGGGAAAGCATACCTTCTCCCGGATGGAGATATTCTGACAAAAAACAAAGGAAAGCCGAAATCCACAATAAGATAGCCAGGAAATGGGTAAACTGAGAAATTAATCTCAGATATAAAGGCCTTTTCCTGACTTCCTTTATCTCATTCAGACCATATTCATGGAGTCGCCTTTTGGCATCTTCTTCAGATAGACCATTATCAGAAGTTAGAAGGCTTTTTAAAACCTCTTCTTTTGACAGATTCTGGATTTTCATCGATGTTCATGTTCAGGTCTCAGGATTATAAGATTACATGGGGTTTCCCTGAGTACATCCTCTACAGGATTACCACTAATGATGCTCCTTAAAAGGCTCCTCTCGCTTTCCCCCATGACGATTAAGTCATTTCTTCTGTGCGCAGCTTCTATGGTTATAGACCTTGAAACAGAACCATATCCTGTCTTCTTTTCATGGTGTATATCATATCTGTTTAAACATTCTGTGAAGTTCTCTATATCCCTTGGAATATGCTTTTCCCTCTGTGCAGGGTTTAAATATGTCTCTCCATGAAAAAAGCTTGTTATAGGACTGGTTAAATAGAAAAGGGTTACTGCAGAATTAAAAGCCTGTGCAAGTTTTGCTACAAAACATGCCCTTTCTTCAAGGTTAGTCATATTAGCTCTCAGAGGCACAAGGATATTTTTAGGATGTATTCTCCCCATACGTACTACTCTAACCATAGCTACAGAGCATGGCAGTTTTACCATAAACTCTCTTGCGAGGGTCTTTGCAAAAAATCTTTTCTGTATATCTTCCCTTCTCGTAGCTGTAAAAACGATATCTATATTTTTTCCTCTTACTATATCGTTTATTTTTTTAAGAGGGTCTCCCTTTTCCGTTATGCTCTCTACCTCAATATCCTGACCTTCAGCCTCAATGAAAAGTCTCTCGAGGGCAGATTCTGCATGTCTGAATACATCTCTACCAATTTTCTCTTCTGCAACAAACACTAAGGAAAGCCTTGCCTGGCATGATTTTGCAAGGGCTATGGCATACCTTGCCGCTATCTCCGAATTGGTAAACTCATTCACTGCAGCGAGGATATTTTTATACATAGCCAAATTATAGCTATTAACCCCTTGAATCGCAAGAAGATGAAGCAGAGTGAGAGATTTTTCACAAATTAAGGATGAAAATATATCACCCTACCCTACCCCTCCTCTCCTCGGCGAGTCGCCTGAGGCGACCATCAAGGGAGGGGAGAAATGTATTCCTCCCCTCTTGATAGAGGGGAAAAATGCTCGGGCCCCATCTCCCATTGTGGGTCAGGGTAAGGGGGATTTTTGAATAAAATGTTAAAATAATCTATGTTTGACAAATCCTGTAAGAACCTGCTGGTCAGGGGCGTTAACTGGATAGGGGATGGCGTTATGACCCTGCCTGCATTAAAGGCATTGAGAAAAACGATGCCAGAGGCAAAAATCTCTCTTCTTGTAAAACCGTGGGTGTCCCAGCTTTTTGAAAAAGACCCGAATATAGATGAGATAATTATTTATGGTGATAAATATAAGGGTATTATCGGCAAGATAAAACTCTCAAGGATGCTGAATAAAAAAAAATTCTGTAGTGCAATCCTGTTTCAAAATGCATTTGATGCTGCCCTGATTACATTTCTTGCAGGCATAAAGGAAAGGGCCGGATATAACAGGGATAGCAGAGGCCATCTTCTGACAACTGCAGTCCCTGTGCCCCGAAATAAGGGAAAGGTACATCAAATTAACTACTATCTGAACCTTCTTGATAAGTTAGGGATAAATGCAGGATACTCAGCCCCCTATATATATCTCACACTTGATGAAAGATTAGAGGCAAGAAAATTCCTGCAAGATTTGAAAAGGCCAATTCTGGGAATCAATCCCGGCGCAACATACGGTTCAGCCAAGAGGTGGTTTCCTGAAAGGTTTGCTGATATTGCAAACTGGTTTATAAGTGACACGGGAGGAAGCGCGATTATTTTTGGAGGGAAATCAGAAGTTGATATTGCAGATGAGATATATAAAAAATCAATCCCTGAATTCCGCACATCGCACTCACTGGTAAGCTTAGCTGGAAAGACATCCCTTAGAGAGCTAATTTCACTGATTTCAGAATGCGATGTTTTTCTTACCAACGATTCCGGTCCATTGCATATTGCATATGCAGTGAGAACGCCGATGGTAGCCATATTTGGCTCCACAGATCCTATTCTGACAGGGCCACCTCCACAGGAAGATGGAGACAGTAATGTAGTGATAACCCCTGACCTACCATGCAGCCCATGTTTTGAACGCACCTGTAAAAATAATGATATGAGATGCATGTATGCAATAATCTCAGATGATGTTTATTACGGAATAAAAAAGATATTGCCTGATAAACCTGCAGTATTTTTTGACAGGGATGGAACCTTATGCAGAGACGCAGGTTATATTAATAAATATGATGACTTCCAGGTTTTTAAAGATATCAATAATGTGCATCTTCTTAAAGAAAAAGGCTTCAAACTTATCGGGATTACAAACCAATCGGGTATAGCTAAAGGTATAGTTAATGAAGAATTTGTAAAAGAGATTAACAGCGTATTTATAAAACAGTATGGGTTTGATGACTTTTATTACTGCCCTCATAACCCTGACGACCACTGTCCATGCAGGAAGCCTGAACCAGATATGCTCCTCAGGGCAAGGGGTAAACATGGAATTGACCTGAAGAAATCCTTTGTAGTAGGAGATAAAGAAGCAGATATATCTCTTGCAAGGGCAGTCGGTGCCAGAGGAATACTGGTCAAGACAGGAGACTCAAAGGAATCGGAATTTGCTGATTTTATTGCTAAAGACCTAAAAGAGGCAGTTGATTGGATATTAGAAAAAGTCTCATAAAAGATCCCCGAAAAATCCTTATCATCAAACCAAGCTCTCTCGGTGATGTTGTTCATAGCTTACCATTCCTGAATGTAATAAGAACCTGTTTTCCAAAGGCTGAGATACACTGGGTTATCGCAAAGGGGCTTGAAGGACTTCTTGAAGGACATCCTATGGTCAACAAGCTCTGGATTATAAATAAGGATGCATGGAAAAAGATTAAAAATGTGAAGGGAACGATTAATGAACTTAAAGGGTTATTTAAGGAGCTGAAAAAAGAAAAATTTGATCTTGTAGTAGATTTACAGGGACTATTGAGAAGCGGGATTCTAACATCAGCTACAAGCGCTCCTGTCAGGATTGGATTTGCCGAGGCAAGAGAAGGGAGTAAATTTTTTTATACACATAAAGTTAAAGGCGGAAGAGATATCCACGCTGTTGACAGATATTTAAAGATTGCTGACTTTTTAGGATGCGATATAACCGACATACGTTTTCCTTTCCCCCTTGATAATCAGTCCTTATCTTCGATTTTTCATCCTTCATCCCTCATCCCTCATCCTTCGGAAGGTTATGCTGTCATAGTCCCCGGCGCAAGATGGAAGACAAAGGTATGGCCTTCAAAGAAATTTGGGAAACTTTCATCAAAGTTACCTATCATGACAGTGATAGTCGGAAGTAAGACAGATATAGATATAGCAAACGAAATTGCAGCTCTTTCAAAAGGGAAGGCAACATCTTTAGCAGATAAGACAGCCCTGAAGGAATTAATAGAAGTAATAAGAAATGCACGGTTTGTGGTAAGCAATGACTCAGGCCCTATGCATATTGCCGCAGCCCTTGGTATACCAGTCTTTGCTATTTTCGGACCCACAGACCCATTAAGAACAGGCCCTTATGGAGAAGGGCATACTGTAATCAGAGAAGATATATCATGTGCACCATGCTTCAAGAGGACATGCAGCGATATAAAGTGCATGAACAGTTTGTCTGTAGAAAAGGTGTATGAAATAATTAAGCAGCGATTACATTCATTATAGTACGGTTAAGTTTGAAAAGGGTTAAAAAAACGCTCCTGCAAATTTTCTTGACTCTCCCCATAAATTGACCTAAAATTCTCTAAAAGAAGCATGTAAACATAAAAAATAATGTTAGCATTAAATATGATGCACTAAATATGATAAATGTAATTGAAAACTCAATTGCAGGGCTAATCGTGGCATTCATTGCTGTATTCCTCCCTTGGTTATCACTTCGCCATCATTCTGTTTATCTGAAAATATCACTAGTTTTAAGCCGTATCGCTTTTGAAATTTCAATTATTATTATTTTCTATGATGTTGGAATTTATGCGGCATACTTTACTATTGCTGAAAAATACATTACAGCAATCCGAATTACTGTCAAAGACATTGATAAACTTTTGATTCCACTGACTATCGTTGTGCCAATATATTTTGGGTTCATCATATATCTGACAATTCTTGATAACATGCATAATATACTGAGTAAAAATGAGAAATAACGTACAGAATAACCACGCAATTAATAAGACTAAAATTGATTCTTTAAAAACAGATGTGCTAACAAAAGCATCCAGCCGACAGGGAATTGGAAAACATTAGGGGACATTCTATCATATAGTTGTCGATAAACGAGTTAAATGAAATTTCGGGCGTGAGAAAGAGTCGTCCCTTGAAGAAAAGAGCGGATCATTTTTTCTGCATATAGAATACCGGCTATTCAGAAGGTGGGAACAATGCCAACATTCAAGAATAAAGAGGAATATCAGAAATGGAAGGCTGAAAAAGCAGCCAGTATCGTTGAAAAAATACAAAATCAAAAAGATGAAGAAGAAAGACAACAAAAATTAAAAGAAGAAGACGAAAAGCTTAATCGCCTCTGGGTATGCCCAGAATGTATTTCTTCAAATGACATTTCTCAATTAAAATGCAACTGTGGTTACGTAATTGATGAAACCCTTCTTCAATATGTCAAAGGCAGCTTAACCGCAGAAGAATTATATAAAGCCATTTCCAACGAACTTTTCATAGGCAATAATGAGCGGGCTTCTTTATTAGCTACTTACCTACTGAAACGATTTCCGGATACTGAAGAAGCGAAAAAATTATCAGAATCTATAAAATATAACCCTAATCTTATAAATTGCCCTACATGCAATAACGAAATAAGCATAAATGCCGAGGCCTGTCCAAAATGTGGAGAGCCCATCACTGATGAAAAAAAGAAAAAGGCTGCAACTAGTATTGACCTGTCGCATATTGAAGAAAAGGAAAGCGCAAAAACTGAAATCATAAAAAGAAAGGGTGGATTAGATGGTTTTATTCTCGGTATTCCTATGGCAATTGTTTGCTTTGCATTAGGCATTTTTCTATCAATGACCGGCATAGGGTCATTAATCGGCATGCCATTGGTTATAGTGTCTTTTTTTATACCATTTGTTTTAGCATTCATCACCCTTTCTTTTATTAGTGGACCCTGTCCTTATTGCGGGCATAAAGTTTTAGCACAAACAAAAAAAACTGGCGTAAACTGCTCAGCCTGCAAAAAAAGAATTGTGATTGGACGAAAAGAAAAAGGGGTCAGGTCTTTAATCTTGACATAAAAGTCTTTATATAATATAAATTTTCTATGGCAAGACCTCTAAGGATAGAATATGACGGTGCTGTTTATTACATAACTTCAAGGGGTAAAGAAAGCTGGCTCCCAGGGAAAAGAAAGAGGGCAGGTCTTGTAAATTTACATAATAATTAGGGGCATAACGAATCAAATCCAGCGGAAGCGGGAATAAATCTTGTCTGGTTTTCATCCAAGGTGGTTGCCCCGGCGGGTTATTACGGCGTTAAGCTTATAACTGGTAATAACGCTTGACATTATTAACGCTACTCGTATTAATGATCAGTGGCGAATATGTTTTCGTTGGGATCAAGGGGATGCCTACGATGTTGAGATAACCGATTATCATTAGGAGATAACCATGTGTGCAAAAAAGATAGCCCCGGTTCATCCGGGGGAAATATTGTTTGAGGAATTCCTGAAACCGTTGGAAGTGAGCCAGTATAGGTTGGCTAAGGATATTAACGTGCCTCCTCGCCGTATCAATGAGATTGTTCAGGGAAAGCGGTCAATTTCCGCTGATACGGCACTGAGGCTTGCCCGCTATTTCGGCCTTTCAGAGCGTTTTTGGCTCAATCTTCAATCACGATACGATCTTGAGGTTGAGAAAGATAAATTGGATAGACGCCTTGAGGATGAGGTAAAAGTATTAACATTAAAAAGTGCCTAACAATCAAATCCAGCGGAAGCGGATAAAACGCGTTTTGGTTTTGCGGAGGGTTTGCCCGCGCCGCTGATTTATTTCGTTCTGCATATTAAAATGACAAATATAACGACATCGAAAGAAATAATTCCATGGACTTGCCATGTATGCGGTAAGAAATTCGATACATCGGGCGGAGGCATTTGCAGAAAATGCAACAAAGCAACTTGCATGGCTTGCTTTAGGCTTGGCGTTCTTCATCAAATATCTAAAATAAAAAAACCGGAAATTCTAATCTGTAAGACTTGTTCGAAGTCAGAAGATAATAGATAAAATAAAAGAAACTATCCGGAATAACGCTGGTTTGATTTCAGCAAAGGTCTGTGGCCGTTAGGCAGAAGGCATACATTTTACTCCATATAATTAGCCATACATTTATATTGCTTTTGTAATCCATTTTGTAGTATGTTATGTCAATGACTAAGGCTCGCTTTGAATGGGATGAGGAGAAAGATAAGGAGAACCAGGCTAAGCACAATGTCTCTTTTGCATTGGCTCAATATGCCTTTCTTGATCCTCAGCGTGTCATAGTCGAAGATGTTAACCATGGGACAGAAGAAGAACGGTTTTACTGTATCGGCCATGTCGGTGATGGCATAATGACCGTGAGGTTTACATATAGAGGTAACGTCATCCGCATTTATGGTGCGGGATATTGGAGAAAAGGGAGGAAGATTTATGAAGAGCAAAATAAAATATACCGAAGAACCGATGGGTAAGTTAAAAGTCATTAGAGATTTTCTTCCCCCACCGGATCAGTTGGTCTTGAAAGAAGAAAACGTTAAGGTAACGATCGCCTTGAAAAAATCGAGCGTTGAATTTTTCAAAAGCAAGGCGAAAGAACATCGTACTTCGTATCAGAAAATGATTCGTCAGGTTATAGATTGGTATGCTTCACATTATAAAAAAAGCGCCTAACGAATCACTACCTTTAGGTAATTAAAAGTCAAGCTTCTCTTTGGTAATGATCTCGAGAAAATCGGCGGCTTGGCCGCAAGATTCGCAAAAATCGGCGAACCTTTAATCAGGCTTTAAATCCAGACCACCTTTTTAAAGTCCCTTATTCCTTCCACTATTTGATTTGTTGTACCTCTATGACCAACCTTAAGCTCATCCTCAAGGTTATAATATTTCAGGCATGTGCCACAGGAATAAATTTCTACACCAAGATCTTCAATCTCTTTTAATATACCGACCATCTCATTATTTACTGTCGTAAGCTTTACACCGGCATTGAGGAAAAAGATTGTATGAGGGAGTTCCTTTGTGACCTTCATTGTTTCAATAACCCCTTTCATCAATATCTTACCGAGTTCTTCTTCTTTGCCGAGTGTATCGGTTCCGATTATCAGAAATATATCTTTCCCCTCTTTTCCTGATCCCAAACTTGCTATATCACAAGGATACCCCTTTACAATCTTTACCCTCCAATAAGTATCTTCCTTAATTGTTTCAACATGCATACCCTGTTTAGTCGCAAACCTTTTAAGGTTTTCTGCAGAAGACTCATTGTCTATTAAAATCTCTATTGCCCCTTCATTTATCTTTGAAAGCGCTTCTTCTGCCATTATAACAGGCTTCGGACATCCAAGCCCTCTTGCATCAATAATCATGTTCAATACCTCCTGTTTTGTATATTAATTTAAACATTATAAAAATTATTTCCGATACCGGAGGCAGATGTGCTGAAAAAGGTCTGTCAGCGACTCCTTAGAGACCTTTAGACTGGCCAGCCAGCTTTCTTGCAAAATGCACTTGCCGTTATAATTGCAGTCATGTGAATCAAAATAGAATCTTGTCGCTTTGCAGAAGTTTTTCAGCACATCTGCCTCCCTTGGTATGCAACTAATGGGTTAATTTTCTATTGCATAGAGAGCCGCCCCCAGTGCACCTGTTATCTCAGGGGTATCAGCCACACGAATAGTTCTTCCCAGTGCATGTTCAATAAGCCCCTTTAAACACTGGTTTCTTGCACAGCCTCCTGCAAACACAATATCCTCTTCTAAAGGGATTCTATTCAGCATCGAAAGTACCCTGTTTGCTACTAAACGGTGAAGAGCTACAGCTATATCTTCCCTACTCTCACCTTTTGCTATAAGGGATACCACCTCTGACTCTGCAAACACGGTGCACATGCTATTAATCTGGATTTCTTTATTTCTTTCAGGAGTCATATTTCCGAAATCCTCTATTGAGTAATTCAGGGTCTTTGCCATTATCTCAATAAATTTCCCTGTACCGGCCGCACACCTGTCGTTCATCTCGAACTTTCTCACATTGCCCCTAACATCGAGGCTTATTACCTTTGTATCCTGCCCTCCAATATCGATTATTGTCCTGCATTCAGGAAATAGGGCCCTTGATCCTTTGGCAAATGCCTTTATTTCTGTGATGGTACTTGCCTCTGTATATACTTCAAAGAGGTGACGGCCATATCCAGTAGCTATAATCCTGTCCGCCTTAATATCTCTCAAGAGCTCATTGCATCTGTCAACGGGATTAAATGATGTCTCCGTCGTTTTAAAGAATATAAGCCGTCCCTCTTCGATAAGCGCTACCTTTATAAACCTTGAGCCTATGTCTATTCCTACAGATCTCATGCCTTGCTTTTTATCATTTCAATAAATGCCTCAATGCGGCTATTCAGCTGACCCATGTCTTCCATACTATAATCTGTCTCAATTCGCATAAAGGGAATATCCATCATTGATTTTTCAACCTTATGGGCCTCTATCATGTAAGGAGTGCAAAACTGGAGACTGTAATGAATTACACCATCAGCGTGAAGCCTGTCAACAAGTGCTTTAATATTTTCGATTCTCTCATTATTCGGTGTAAAACATGCACAGTCGATACTAATATACCGTGAGGCTATTTTTTCGAGCGCCTCCTCAATGCTTGAGAAATTCTCATCGAGCAATTCCCGGTGATTTCTTTCACCTACGCATGATTCCTCTCCTACAACAATACCTCCGCTTCCTTCTACTATTGCATGCACCTTCCAATTCGGTATCGCCATAGGAGAGCCTGAGATCAGAATTCTCGGTGAACCTTTCCGGGTTACTCCGATGCCCTGATTTACCCTTTCCTGAAGCTCATCATTGAGTTTATTTGTCATCTCTGTAAACCTCACAGGGTCATCATAGAAAGATATCTGATTAATCAAAAGGGCATCGAGCCCGGATATGGGTGGAGGATCAGCAGCCCTCAACCTGCTCAGCCTTTGAAGAGCCTTTCTCCTTTCATTAACTATAGAAGATGCCTTTTTAAGATTCTCCAGAGTTATTTTTCTACTCGAAAGCTCTTCCATCTTATCTTTAAATCTCCTGACCTCACTGAGCCAGAGCCTCCTGCTTTCTTCTGACTTCATGTTAGGCACTTCCATTACATAAACCTTTTTAGTTATATCATTGAATATCTCATATGCCTTCTTCTTGCCGTCGCATGTGGTTTCACCGACTATAAGGTCTGTTAATTCCACATAAGGGCATAATCCTGAAAGCTTAAAGCCCATAAATGCTTTTATAAGGGCACATGTATTCCTTGGTATAAATCTTTCAGCCTCAGGCGTTCCTACTTCAGCACCTGCACATAGCCCTATACATACTCCATCAACAGAAAGTATGATCTCTTCAGGCACATAAACACA
>JBGQLV010000036.1:0-25830 GCA_041500225.1 Thermodesulfovibrionia bacterium
CCAATTTTGCTACCACAAAATTTCTTAATAGACCTTTTAACGAAATACTTGGCAAAAATTGCTTCCAACTTTTCCATGGGACAGATAGACCTCTTGCTACATGCCCAACGGATAAAATGAGAATGACAAAGAAACATGAAGAGGTCGAGTTATATTTACCTGAAAAGGATATCTGGATATTGGTTTCTGCTGACCCCATATTCGATGATAAAGGCAATCTGACAGGTTCCGTTCATATCATTAGAGATATAACGGAGCACAAGCGTGCTGAGAAAAAGCTTCAAACCTATCAAGAACAACTCCGGTCTCTGGCATCTCAGTTGTCATTGATCGAGGAACGGGAACGTCGGCGCATCGCGATAGATCTGCACGACCATATCGGCCAGACCCTGGCTTTATGCAAGATCAAGTTAGGAGCGCTGCGAGAATCCACCCCAACTAACCTTATAGAATCCCTCGACGAGATCCGCGATCTTACCGAGCAGATCATCCGGTACACACGTTCATTGACATTTGAACTCAGCCCTCCAATCCTTTATGATCTGGGTTTTGAAGCAGCAGTGGAGTGGCTTGGAGAAAAAATTATAAAACAGCATGGTATCCAGTTCTGCTTTGAGGATGATAAGCAGTCCAAGCCGTTGGACGACGAAGCTCGTATTCTTCTTTTTCAGGCAGTTCGTGAGTTGTTGATTAATATAGTCAAGCACGCACAGGCACATAACGCAAAGGTATCAATTCGAAGAGATAATGATAACATACGAATCAATATTGAAGATGACGGGGTTGGATTCGATACCTCTAAAATCGACTCCTCTTTAAGAACCGGTTGTTTTGGCATCTTTAGCATTCGTGAACGGTTAAAGCATTTAGGCGGGCTCTTCGAAATTGAATCCGAGCCCGGCCGCCGAACCCAAGTTACAATTGTTGCACCATTGAAACCCCAAAAAATGTAAAGTTATTTTATTCAGGCATTTCGAAGCCCAGAATCAGGATTTCCCCGATTGTATACATTCCAATACTTATATAATTTAGATATTAGATATATGTATAAATGAAAGACGTTGTGGTGAATAGCGTTAACCCAAATAATGCAATTAAAAAACATACCTATAGAATCAATGCCATCAAGGCACTATCGAGTTTAAGGGAGGATTGACAGGAATTGCGACGGCTTATGATATTACATTGCGCAGAAAGGCGGAGGGGTGTGTTGTGATTCTTAATATTACAGGAGGGTAAGGGGAGCACTTAATTCAAGAAGGGGTATTTTTTGTCAAAGCAGAGCATATTGAATGTAAAGGTGAGGTATTGTTAGGGATAGGGTAAGAAATGAGGAATTTTATTAAAGAAATAGGTCTTGCCCTTATATCACTCCTTTTGACCTCCTGCTCAATTCCTATCATCTCGGAACAAGATGAAGCGCTCGTCTGGGAAGGAGTGAAATGCGAATGTCCTGAGTGTCGTAATGTTGAAAAACCCTTACTTTTATTTTCCAAAGAGCCTCTCTATCAAAACATCACCGGCAAGAAGGTAGAGGTAATGGGTAAATATATACCCCTTTCTCACACTGTTATTCTCAGGGAATGGGCAGACATTCGAGATTACGAGCATGAATGCCGTCATGCTTGCGGGGATGATAAGTGGGATAAGTATTATCATAGCTGGTACAAAAGTGAACTGTTATTCCCATCGAAGAACTTGGTAATTTTCCGCATACGATAGAGGGTTTGGAAGGACAGTTCACCCCACAATTATTGATACGATTGCTAAAGAGCTTGAGGAAGAATTTGATAAGTCAATGCGGTAATGTTCCAATTTCACTTTATTTTTTAATAGAATTGTTATCCAATCACCACTGTTTATTTTATCCTTTTCCCAATTTGATTCAGGTATTTCGATGCGAAAAATCAGGATTTCCCCGATTGTGCTTATATTCTGAACTTGTAAAATAAAATTATGGATGTAATATATGTTTTAGCAATTTCTGTTTTACTTCAATTTACAGCAGCGTTTCTTGCTTTAAGGCTGATACAAATTACAGGGGGACGTATAGCTTGGATATTGATTTCAGCAGCTATTTCACTCATGGCCATCCGGCGCTCCTTCATATTGTATCAACTATTTTCCGAAAATTTAGTCCACCCGCCTGATCTAACATCCGAGTTAATTGCGCTTGCCACATCTGTATTAATGGTAGCTGGAATAGCCTCGATTGCTCCTATCTTTCACTCTATTAAACGCTCAGAAGAAGCGCTGCGTAAAATCAACCGAGATCTCAAAGTGATCACTATGACAAATCAGGTGATAATCCGTGCCACCGAGGAAGCAGCATTACTAAAGGATGTCTGCCGGACTATTGCAGAAGTTGGAGAATATCGTTTTGTGTGGGTTGGCTTTGCTGAACAGAACGAGGAGAAGACCGTGCGCCTCATAGCGTATGCGGGACACGAGGAAGGATATCTCGATACAGTGAACATAACATGGGCAGATACTGAAAGGGGTCGTGGCCCCACTGGCACGGCCATCCGGACAGGCAAACCCTCTGTGGTAAAGGATATTCTTACTGATCCTGATTACGCCCCATGGCGAGATGAAGCGGTCAAGCGTGGCTATGCATCACTGATTTCACTTCCCCTGATTGCTAACAATAAAACTCTTGGAGCATTAAATATCTATGCTATGGAGACAGATGCCTTTGACATAGAAGAAGTAAATCTTCTGACTGAACTGGCAAATGATATGGCATTTGGTATTATGTCACTGCACGCTCGTATCGAGCGCAAGCGTGCGGAGGAAAAGCTGCGGGAGAGTGAAAAAAAGTATAGAACACTACTTGAGACCCTGCCACAAAAAATATTTCATAAGGATAAAAACTCAGTTTATGTCTCTTGCAACGAGAACTACGCTCGAGATTTAAAAATCAAGCCTGCTGAAATTGCTGGGAAGACTGATTATGATTTCTTTCCTGAGGAACTGGCCGAGAAATATAGAACAGATGACAAAAGGATTATAGAGTCCGGTGAGGTAGAAGATATAGAAGAGGAGTATATACAAAATGGTCAAAAGTGTTTTGTCCATACAGTCAAAACGCCTGTCAGAGATGATAAAGGAAATGTCATTGGTATATTAGGCATTTTCTGGGACATTACCGAAAAGAAAAAAATGGAGGAAGAGATTAAAAAGAGGATTAAAGAGCTTGAGCAGTTTTATGAAATGGCGGTTGGCAGAGAGTTGAGGATGATAGAACTGAAAAAGGAGATAGAAAGTTTGGAGGAAGAATTGGGGAAATATAAGAAATAGGGATTATCTTATGAATGAAGAGAAAAAACTCTCTAATAGCATAGAAGAATTAGAAGAATATCGTGATTTCTACGAAAATGCCCCTGATGGGATTCATTCCATAGGTCCTGATGGAACGATTCTCGAGGTTAATACTACATGGCTCAAAATGCTTGGCTATGAAAGAGATGAAATCATAGGAAAGATGAAGCTTACAGACCTACTTACTGATGATGGCCTGAAAACCTTTCAGGATACCTTTCCTGAGTTTAAGAAGAAGGGCTCTATAGAAAATCTTGAATATGATCTCAAAAAAAAGGATGGCACACTTCTGCCTGTTTTGGTAAATGCTACAGCTATCTATGATGAAAAAAGGAATTTCCTGAAAAGCAGAAGCATTGTCAGGGATATCAGCGCAAGGATAAGCTATAGAAAAAAGCTCGAGCATTCAATAGAAGAATGGAGGGCAACATTCGATTCGATGCCTTATGGTGTTCTGCTCCTTGATAAGGAGTTTAATATCATAAGAGCAAATAATTATATTTCTACTCTAATTGGAACTCCAATAAATGCTGTAATAGGAAAAAAGTGTTATAAACTCATCCACGGGATAGATAAGCCAATAGAAAATTGTTTGC
This sequence comes from Thermodesulfovibrionia bacterium, assembly GCA_041500225.1. Taxonomy (GTDB): domain Bacteria; phylum Nitrospirota; class Thermodesulfovibrionia; order Thermodesulfovibrionales; family SM23-35; genus 0-14-3-00-41-53. The sequence continues at coordinate 3,918 of JBGQLV010000036.1, forward strand.
TGATCAGAGCACGCACTACCTTGAAAACAGAGACCTTTGAATATTATGAACCGAGACTGAACAAACACTTTATGGCATGTTCAACACCTATTCTTGATAAAGAAGGTGTTATTAAATCATATGTGCATGCGCTCGTTGATATCACAGATATGAAAGATAAAGAGAATAAAATTATTGAGAGCCACAATGCATTTTTAAATATGCTCAAGGACCTTGATTTTTCTTACAGAGAGCTAAAAAAACTCTACGAGGGTCTTATCTATTCTTTTGTCAATGCAATAGACGCAAAGAGTACATGGACAAAAGGTCATTCAGTACGGGTCACAAATTATGCCCTGGCTATAGCCAAAGAGATGGGGCTAAAGGATAAGGACATCGAAACCCTCAGGACATCAGCCATCCTTCATGACATAGGAAAGATAGGTATTTATGGTGTAATCCTCGATAAGCCTGGAAAACTTACTGCTGAGGAATTTGACCTTGTAAAGATGCACCCTGTAAAAGGTGAAGAGATTCTTATGCCCATCGGGCAGTTACAGTTAAGTAAATTACAGAACCTTCTCGCAATAATCAGGTCGCACCATGAAAGGATAGATGGGAAAGGGTATCCTGATGGGCTTAAAGGTGATGAGATACCTCTTCTATCAAGGATAATATTTGTTGCAGACTCATTTGACTCTATGACGTCTGATCGGCCATACAGACCGACACCAGGCAAAGAATATGCTATATCAGAATTAAAAAGGTATAGTGGCACCCAGTTTGATCCTGAGGCGGTTGAGGCATTTCTAAGAGTCCTCGGTAAATCGCAATAAGCCCAAGGTTCGGACATTGTGCTTAAGGTTTAAGCCTCAATTTTTCAAGATTGATATTATTCTTCATCAGCTTCTTTATATCCTTAGGCCTGAATGCACCCTTTTCTGTAATTATTGCTGTGACATATTTATAAGGAGTTACATCAAATGCAATATTTCTTACCTTTACACCATCCGGTGCTATCTGGCATTTGCCGAATATATGGGTAACTTCTTCAGGCCCTCTCTCTTCAATGGGTATGTAATCTCCGGAGGTGATAGAAAAATCTATACTGCTGAGAGGTGCGGCCACGTAAAAAGGTATTTTATGTTCCTTGCAGAGAACTGCTAATGAATAAGTTCCTATCTTGTTTGCTACGTCACCGTTTCGTGCTGTCCTGTCAGTTCCAACGATAACAAGGTCTATTTCCCCCATCTTCATAAGGGCGCCGGCTGTGCTGTCAGTAATAAGGGTAACAGGTATTCCTTCCTGCATAAGCTCCCAGGCTGTTAGCCTTGCACCCTGAAGCACAGGCCTTGTTTCATCCGCTATAACCTGAATCTTCTTGCCCTGTTCGATTGCAACAAGTATTGGTGCTGTTGCTGTGCCGTATCCACCTGTTGCAAGGGCCCCTGCATTGCAATGGGTAAGGATTGTATCACCATCCTTAATGAAGTCTGCGCCCCATTTGCCGATTGCCTTATTTACTTCTATATCTTCTTCGAGGATCATTTTTGCTTCTTCTATAAGGATTTCTTTTAATCTATCCACAGATTCTTCTCTTCTTCTTATTAAGACACTTCTTATCCTATCTACAGCCCATTTTATATTTACTGCTGTAGGTCTTGTTAAGAGCATTTCATTAAAAATGGGTTCGAGGGCTTTCATAAATTCCTCAAAATTCCCTGCCCTTATATCCTGTGCTCCGAGGGCAATGCCCATTGACGCTGCAATACCTATGGCAGGTGCTCCCCGTATCCAGAGTTTTTTTATTCCTTCTGCAACCTTCTTATAATCCGTACATTCAATGAAGGTGACTTCCAATGGCAGCTTTGACTGATCAAGCATGATTACCTTTCCATCAACCCATTCTATTGTCTTAACCATATTTAGCCCTCACACACCCCTTAATCCCCTCTCAAGAGGGGAAACAAAAGGTGAGCTCCCCTCTAAAAAGAGGGGATTAAGGGGTGTGTTATGAAAAATCTTCAACAATGCCGTCCTGAAAACTCAAATAACTTTTAAGACCTTTGATGATTAATAGCATACATATTATGGAGAAATGATTTACAGATATCATAGATCGACTAAAATATTGATTTGGTGACCCATGCAACAGTGAGACAGATTACAGCGATAACCGTTCCCCATGATATATAGTTGTACATTTTAGAATTGGTGAACTCTCCCATAAGCTTCTTATTGTTTATCAGAAATATGGCAAACACAAGCACAAATGGTAACAATAGACCGTTAATAACTGCAGAGAGTACCATTAAAAAAACAAGTGGTGCACCTGGAATTAAAACAAGCAACGAAGCCAATGCTATTGTTAATGTATAAATCCACATAAACTGAGGTGCATCCTTAAAGGTTTTATTCACACCTCTTTCCCAGCCCATTGCCTCGCATATATAATATGCTGTTGCAAGGGGGACAATTATTGCGCCGAGTAATGAGGCATTCGCAAGAGAAATAGCGAATATCAGAGAGGCGTAGTCTCCTGCAAGAGGCCTTAGCGCTAATGCAGCTTCTGAAGCCTCATTGATCCTGATTCCATAAGGGAACAAAAGTGTGCCACAGGTCACAATGATAAAAAAGCTTATAATGTCGGTTATGGAGCATCCGATGACTACATCCAGCCGTGAGGCTTTGTAATGTTCCTTTGTGATTCCCTTTTCTGCTATAGATGACTGGAGGTAGAACTGCATCCAGGGGGTAATCGTGGTTCCGATGATTGCTATGCTCATCATTATGTATTCAGAATTCCATTGTAATTTTGGGAGAAATGTTTGTTTTACTACGGTATTCCAGTCGGGTTTTGCCATGACTCCAGATATGATATACCCGACGAATATAATACAGGCATAGAGCAGTATGATCTCTACAACCCTATAGCTTCCTTTTGTGACAAGAATCCATATGGTGATAGCTCCCAGAGGTACCATTATGTATTTTGTAAATCCAAAAATTTGCATACTCGCAGCCAATCCAGCAAAGTTAGCCACAGTATTTCCGAAGTTTGCAATAAGGAGACCTAACATCATAAAGAATGTTGTCTTAACTCCATAGTTTTCACGAATGAGGTCGGAAAGCCCCTTACCAGTAATAACGCCCATGCGGCCTACCATCTCCTGTATTACAACAAGTGCTATGGTTGTCGGTATCAATGTCCAGAGAAGGGAGTATCCAAAACGGGCGCCTGCTACAGAATAGGTAGTGATGCCGCTCGCGTCATTGTCAATGTTTGCTGTTATTATCCCCGGACCCATTACAGATAAAAATAATGCAATTTTTTTCCAAAAGCTCATACCTTTCTCCTCTTGCGCTTTGCCGCTGGTGGCAGTATCCTGTCTATAACATCATCAATAGCAACGATACCGAGCAAAAACCCTTCAGTGTCAACGACCGGAAGGGCAACAAGGTTATACTTTGATATAATCTCGGCAACCTCCATCTCATCGGTATCCGGGGTAACCGTCTTAAGTTTGGTTTCCATAATATCCGTAAGTCCGGCATCCGGATCAGCAAGAAGCAGATCTCTCAAAGAGACCGCTCCAATAAGCTTTTCATTGGCCTCTATAACATAAATGTAATAGACAGTTTCTACTTCCTCGGCATCTCTCCTGAATTTCATTATGGCATCCTTAACTTTGGTCTCCGGAAGATAGGCTATAAATTCATTTATCATTAATCCGCCTGCTGTATCCTCTTCATGACTGAGCAGTTCCTGTATATCCTCGGCCTCTTCTTTCTCGATACTTTCGAGTATCTCTTTTGCCTTATCCATAGGAAGGTCGCTCAGGACATCAGCAGCCTCGTCAGGCGGCATCTCCTCTATTATGTCAGCAGCCTTTTCTGTCTCCATTCCGGTTATTATTGCTGCCTGTACATCAGGCTGTAATTCTGAAAGGGCTCCTGCAGCAGTTTCAACATCAAGACCCTTGAAAAATGATGCACCTTCTTTGTGTGAAACCTGACTTATAATCTCAGCAATGTCAGCTGGGTGAAGCTCTGATACCATCTGCCTCGGGACCGTGAGTGATATTTTTGTAAGTTTTGGTTCAAGCGGCTGGATGTAATTCCAGCTTATGAGATTATAAGGAAGGTGCTTTTTAAAGAGCTTCATCAGGTCCTCTCCGCCTCTTTCAACCCCGAGCCGTCGCATAATCCCCCTTGCTCCTACATCAACCGCAATGAGAACCGCCTCTGAATTATAGCCCTGGAGTTTAACATCATTCACCCTTACGACCTTTGCGCCGTTTGCATCAACGATCTGTTTATCGAGAATATCCCTGACTAATATGAGGTCTCTTTCGTTAAGCTCATAAGGCTGAAGGGTTTCACCGTAAACATTTGCAGAGATTATTCTCTTGTTGAATATGTTCAGGTCAGTCCAGGGGAGCTTGAAAATCTTATTTTTCTTCTCTATTATCAGGGCAGAGACCTTCGGGAGTGGTTCACCTTTAACAATTACAAGGTCCTTTAACTTTCCTATCTCCTCACCTTTTAGGTCGAGTACAGGCTTTTTCAGTATCTCACTTACAAAGAGTTCACCAAAAAAAGGCATCTCTTGCCTCCATTATTTATAATTTAGATAGCGCAAGCAGAACATAGCATTTGAGCGGCTTTTTTTCGCTGATGAGCGAAAATGCTATGTATTGACTACCTGTATGCAATTAGAAGTATAGCTTACAGGTTTTTATTTCGGCAATATGAAAATTAAGCTTAATGTTGCATAAAATTACAACTGCTGACAGTGCAGATGTGTCGAAAAGCCTTTACCAGCGATTCTTTGAAGTATTGGCTAACCGTTTTCAAATAAGATTGTATTGCATTTAAAATAGTAATATAATTTTATCTATAACCTAATGGAGGTATAAAATGGACTTAAATTCTGAAATTGAGGAATTAGCGTATGAACTTTTCGAAAAAAGCGGAAGGATTGAAGGCCGTGACCTTGACAACTGGTTAGAAGCAGAAAGAATTGTAATCGAAAGATATCCGTCGCAGAAGAAAAAATCTGCTTCCACACAAAAGGAAACCAAAAAAACTGCAAAGAGAACACTACTTAATAAAAAAATTTAATAAGAACTACTCACTTAACTTTCTGTTCAACGGCAACCAGCAAGGAGAAAATCTTCTGAGAGATAGGTTCAATCTTTGCTAATTCTTTCTCGGCAGCGGAAATATCGCCAGAGTGTTTTAACTGCACGACTTTCTTGACAATCGAGTGAAGTGCAACATGTACTTTCTCGAGTTCTTGCATTTCCGGCATTGTGCCATATCCAGCCAAGCCGTCAGAGTATAACCATTTACCCAAGTCGCAGTCTTTGTGAGAAACTGCCTGATCCTCAGTCATACTTTCCTTTCCATCAAGAAAGGATCTGAGGCCGGATTTCCAGGCTATATGCATAACCCTTGCCACAGCAAAATCAAACTTTCCCATTTTTACCTCCTCATCTCAATAGTTATAATACCTGTTACATACAATGATGTCTAACTAAAAAGCCTCGGGCATCAAACTTAAGACCATATCTAAATTTAACATCCATTACCCAAGAGGCTCTCCTGCCATACCTCTTATAATATCTTTTTTACCAACGATGCCGATTAATTTCCCTTCCCTTAACACAGGTAGGAGATGTATCTTTTTCTCTGTCATTATTGTGGCAATATCCTCCACTGATGTCTCGTCATTAACAGTAATTACATCCCTTGTACAAATGTCGCCCACAGTATATGCAGCCATCTTTTTGATCTCAACCTCCAGTTTGGTTGTACCGAGGGGTATAAAGGCATCAAACAGTCTTAATATGGTAGGGATATGGAGTCTGCTGTTTTTGCTGATAAGGTCATTCTCCGTAACAATGCCCGTTAAATTTCCATTATCATCAACCATAGGAGTACCGTTGATTTGATGTCTCATAAGTAGCCGTGCCAGATCTTCTATGGAAGTAGTTGGTTTAACTGTTATTACGTCCCTGGTCATTATATCCTTTGCCTTAAGCATTGCACCTCCTTTTTCCAGAACTGAAAGGAAAACATTTTACTTAAGAATCTTAAAGTCTTTATACCTCAGTTTATTATAATTGTCAATTTGAATTTTAACTTTTACAGATTCAGTTTCGCAAGGGAAACAGGGTTTGTATTTATATCCATCACCTTAACCCCGAAATGAAGGTGAGGGCCGGTTGACCTTCCTGATGAGCCCACAAACCCGATAATGTCTCCTTTTAAAATAATATCTTCAGGTTTGACATTGAACTTCGACAGGTGCATATAAATGGTATATATTCCCTGTCCGTGGTCGAGTATAATTGTATTGCCACCGAAGAACAGCTCTTCGGCTAAAACGGCTCTGCCGCTGTTTGATGCCTTTACTTCTTCGCCTTCTTGCCCCTTTAAGTCCACGCCTCTGTGTATACTTATCATTTTCTGGTTAATTATCCGTTTTGTGCCAAATACGGTTGATATATCATTTTCAAGAGGTAATATAAATTTTCCTTCCCAGAGTCTCTCAGATACTATCTGGCATATTGACTTTAATCTCTTATCCTCTCTTTTCGCCCTCATCATATCCTCAGGGCTTAAGAATACTTTGTCTTTAGCTAAAGTGAGCCTCAGTACAGGGAAACTGGTATGTTTTACAATTAAACTTAAATTCTTTTTCTTACCCTCTATTCTCAGCTTAATGGTATAGTTTCCCGGTTTTGCTTCAATCCCGACTGCTCCGATAGCAATAAAACAACCTTCCCCGCAACTACTAAAATAAATCTTCTTTTTGGCCAATGAAGCAGTAGGTAAGCGTGAGGTTTTTGCACCGGTTACCTTAATTGTAAAAGCTTCTCCGGGACTGATTTCATCAGGTACAACCTCTATCTGAAAGGCATCGGCAGAGGCGTATATGGAAAATATAAAAATTGCTGAGATACAAAAAAATAAAATAGTACCATATCTCATAATAGGGTTAGGTTAAGAGAAACTCTAACAATGCCTTCTGGGTATGAAGTCTGTTTTCTGCCTGGTCAAAAACAACACTCCGCGGGCCATCTATAACTTCATCGGTTATCTCTTCTCCCCTGTGAGCAGGCATACAGTGGAGCACTATCGCATCCTTCTTTGCATATGAGAGGAGTTTATTATTTAGCTGATAATTCTTGAACTTTTGTTTTTTCTTCGCTGCTTCCTTCTCCTGCCCCATGCTGACCCAGACATCTGTATAAACCACATCGGCCCTGTAGGCAGCCTTTGGGGGGCCTTTCAGGATTGTGATCTTGCTATTTGCAGCAGCTCTTGCCTTCTCAATAACTTTGGAGTCAGGCTCACAGCCTTCAGGACATGCAATCGCAAGGTTTATTCCCATTAAAGAGGCAGCATCTATCAGTGAATTTGCAACATTATTTCCATCGCCTATATAAGCAAGGCGGATGCCTTTAAGTCGTCCTTTCTTTTCGAGAATGGTCATCAAATCTCCGAGTGCCTGGCAGGGGTGATGCAGGTTACTCAGTCCATTGATTACTGGAATTGAGGAATTAGATGCGAACTCTATGAGGGTGTTATGGCTGAAGGTCCTGATAACAACCGCACTTAGATATCGTGACAGTACCTTTGCAGTATCATGAATGGTTTCTCCCCTTCCAATCTGTATCTCCTTTGGATTCATATAGATGGCCTGTGCGCCGAGCTGGTAAATGCCTACTTCTAATGAGACCCTCGTTCTTGTCGACGCCTTTTCAAACAGAAGGCCTATGCTTTTTCCAATTAAAGGGCATTTATTTGCATCCTTACCTGATTTAAGTTCTATTGCCCTTTTAAGAAGAAGGGCTATCTCTTCTGAGGATAAATCCCGTAAAGTTAAAAAATCCCTTTTCATTTTCATAGTAACTTTCTAATAAATTTAATTCATAATAATCTAAACGTTGTAAAAATTGTTTTTGATACGGAAGGCAAATGTGCTGAAAAAGGCCTGCCAGTGACACCTCATAGCCCTCCCGCGTGGCCAGCCAGCCTTCTTGCAAAACTCACTCAACGTTAGTGTTGCAGTCATGTGAATCATAATCAAATCCTGTTACTTTGCAGGAGTTTTTCAGCATATCTGCCTTCCTTTTTATGCAACGATTATGAGAACTTCATAAAAACTTCATCGAGGACATCAATAAGACGGTCGATATCCTTCTGCTGTACTAGCAAGGATGGTATAAAGCGCAATACATTCCCTGCCGCACAGTTTATAAGCACTCCTTTTTCAAGACATGCCCTCACTATCGGATCACCATCTCTTGTCATTTCCATGCCTAATAAAAGTCCTTTACCCCTTATTTCTATGATAAGGCTTGGGAATCCCTCCATAAGTTGTTCGAGCTTTTCCCTGAAGTATTTACTCATTCTGTTACACTGATCAAGGACAAACCCGTCTTCAAGGAGTGTCTCGATTGTTGCTACCGCGGCAGCGCAGACAAGTGGGTTGCCCCCAAATGTTGTAGCATGATTACCGGGCTGAAATGCAGAAGCGACCTTATCTGTAGCAAGCATTGCGCCAATGGGTACACCTCCACCGAGGCCCTTTGCTAAAGTCATAATGTCCGGCATTATGCCAAAATGCTCATATGCAAAAAGCTTCCCCGTCCTGCCCATCCCTGTCTGGACCTCATCAAGTATAAGAAGTATATTATGTTCATTACAGAGATCTCTTACATTTTTGAGATAATTCTGATCTGGCAGTCTAACCCCGCCCTCTCCCTGTATAGGCTCTAACATGACGGCACATGTATCCTTTGTTATCGTCTTCCTTATTGCATCAATATCATTGAATGGAACATATTTGAATCCCGGTACCAAGGGTTCAAAACCCTTCTGAAATTTTTCCTGGCCTGTTGCAGTAAGTGTCGCAAGTGTCCTTCCATGGAAAGAATTCTTTGCTGTTATTATCTCAAAGCGTTTGGGACTTATCTGCTCTTTAGAATATTTGCGGGCGAGTTTTATTGCTGCCTCATTTGCCTCAGCCCCTGAGTTACAGAAAAAGACCTTGTCTGCAAAGGAATGCTCTACAAGCAGTTTTGCAAGTTTTATCTGCGGCTCAATGTAGTAATAATTTGAGACATGCAACAGCCTCTGTGCCTGCTTCTGTATTGCAACCACGACCCGCGGGTGGCAGTGGCCAAGAATATTTACTGCAACACCGCCAACAAAATCGAGGTACTCTTTGCCGTCAGAACTCCACACCTTCATACCCCGTCCCTTTCTCAGGACAACAGGGAACCTGTTATAAGTATTCATGATATAGCGGCTTGATTCATCGAAGAATTTCTTCATTTCCATGAGGTAATAATAACGGAAAAGCCGGTTAAAAATCAAATACGATGGACTTCTACAGATGAATAACTCGAAAATAATTATCCAATATATCCGGATTTAAGATATACCCAAATCCAGCGATAAACAGAACTGGATTGTGCTGCATTAGAGATTTTTCATAAATAGATAAAAGGCAGGTATTGTATTTGAGCGGCTTATTTTGCCGATAGTCAAATACATTTTCATAAAAATAAAGAGGCAAAATCCTCGGAGGTCCCCGAAAGCTTTCGGGGCCGAGAATGAGCGAAAATACAATGCCTGCCTCGATCAAACTTAGAACTGTCGAAAAATATCGTTTAAGGCGAAAGCCGATTCTGCTTAGCAATGCTTTATGTATGAATTTGGGATATACTATCTCTATAGAAATAAAAAAACATGAAATTTAAACTAGATTTAATAAAAATTCCTATAAAGGATATAAAATTTGTCCTCCTTGATATGGACGGCACACTCCTGGACAAATATTTTGATGATTACTTCTGGGAACATCTTGTACCTGAAAAGTATGCTGAGAAACATAATATTACTTTCGGCAGTGCAAAAGAGGAGCTCATGAAAAAATATAAGGTCCACGAGGGCACCTTAAACTGGACAGACCTTGACTTCTGGTCTAAAGAGCTCGAACTTGATATTCCTGCCTTAAAAGAACAGATAAAGCACTTTATAGAGGTTCACCCTCATGCAGAGGATTTCTTAAAGATGTTAAAAAAGCAGAAAAAAAAGGTCTTTCTTGTTACAAATGCCCACTACAAGGCAATTGACCTGAAACTTAAAAAGACCCGTATAGGAAAGTATTTTGACTCTGTGCTTTCTTCATTTGATGCCGGTTATCCCAAAGAAAGCCTTAAGTTCTGGGAAGAGGCAGAAAAGCGTCTTGGATTTGATAAAGACAGGACACTTTTTATTGATGATACAGAAGAAATTCTAAAAACAGCAAAAAAATATGGGATCAAATATATCCTCTATAAGGCGAGGGCTAATTCGAAGGTTAAGCCGAAGAAGTCAAATGAATTTTTGCATATCGGTGATTTTAATGAATTGACATGAAATCTTCTGAATTATTTGTTAAATGTCTTGAGGCTGAAGGCGTTAAATATATCTTCGGTCTCCCCGGCGAAGAAAACATCGATCTTCTCAATGCATTATCTGAATCGAAAATAAAATTTATCTTAACCCATGATGAACGCTGGGCAGCATTTATGGCTAATGCTTATGGAAGGCTTTCAGGCAAGCCCGGTGTTTGCCTCTCAACATTAGGCCCGGGTGCGACAAACCTTATAACAGGTGTTGCAGACGCACTGCTCGATTTCTCCCCTATGATAGCAATCACTGCTCAGGTTGGACTTTCGAAAATATACAAGGAGTCGCACCAGCACATTGATATCCTGTCTGTTTATAAGCCAATTACAAAGTGGAATTCAAGGATAGAAAGTCCTGAAACAATACCAGAGATTATAAGAAAGGCATTTAAGTCAGCATCTATTGAAAAGCCCGGCCCTGTACATATCGAACTCCCGGAAGATGTTGCATCAGCCGAGGTAGAAGGTTCTCCCTTATTGCATGAATCAATCAGGTATCCTGAACCTGCAGAGGACACCCTTTCAAAAGCGGTTTCTATGATAAGGGATGCAAAGATGCCTTTTGTCCTTGCTGGAAATGGTGTGATAAGAGGAAAAGCGGTAAAGGAACTAAAGGATTTTATATCCAGAACAAAGATCGGAGTTACAACTACATTCATGGGTACAGGTGTTTTATCGGCTGATGATGAGTGCTTTATTTCAACAGTTGGTCTTCAGTCAAAGGACTATATATCATGCGGTTTTGACAGGGCTGACCTGATTATAGCCGTAGGTTACGATCCTGTTGAGTTCAGCCCCCATTACTGGAACCCGGACGGCAGAAAGAATATCATCCACATTGATTTTACACCCTCTGAGGTAGATTCCCATTACTCAGCGCTTGAACTCTTAGGAGACATTAAAACTACACTTTCAATAATCACAGAGAGAATAGGGTTTGAAAAAGATACGTCATATTATCATAAACTAAAACTGTATGCTGAGCATGCATTACACTTTTCAACAACCGGATTCCCGCTAAAGCCTCTCAGGATAGTCAATGACATCAGAAAGGTTCTTCGGAAAAGTGATATCCTGATAAGCGATGTGGGAGCTCATAAGATATGGATTGCAAGGTTTTATCCTGCCTATGAAGAAAACACGGTTATCATCTCGAATGGTTTAGCCTCAATGGGCTTTGCAATACCGGCAGCCATATCAGCAAAACTTTTATACCCGGAAAAGAATGTAGTTGCAGGAGTTGGTGACGGAGGCTTTCTCATGTCGATGTGTGAGATCAATACAGCCATCAGGCTCGGTCTTAACTTTGTATGTCTGATATTCAATGACGGAGGATACGGTCTCATCGAATGGAAGGAAAGGATGAGATATAAAAAAGATTTCTTTGTGAAATTCAATAATCCTGACTTTGTAAAACTTGCTGAATCATTCGGTGCCAAAGGTTACAGGGTTACCTCGGAAGATGAGCTGCTGCCCATCCTAAAAGATGCCCTTATTCAGAATGTCCCTGCTATTATAGACTGCCCAGTGGATTACTCTGAAAACTACAGGCTTTCAGAAAAGCTTGGCAGGCTTATCTGTCCGACGTAATATTTAGAATAGAAGAGAACTATTTCTATCTTGACCCATTGTTTATCCTGATACAAATCGCTTAAAATATAAGCTTATGAATATTGTATGCCTTACAGAACTTACAAAAGAACCTAAGATAGCATACTTCTCAATGGAGATAGGCATACAGAATAACATCCCCACATACAGCGGTGGCCTCGGTGTCCTCGCTGGAGATACTATCAGAACGAGTGCTGACCTTAAACTTCCGATGGTTGCTGTTACCCTTATAATCAAAAAGGGATATTTCAAACAGGAACTGGATGAACATGGAAATCAGACAGAACAACCTGTTTTTTGGAACCCATCTAAATATATGACCTTACTTCCTGCAAAGATTACTGTCCAGATTGAGGGAAGAGATGTCATGGTTCAGACATGGCAATACAATGTTGAAAGTCTGACACGCGGTTGTGTACCGGTCTTTTTCCTTGATACAGATATTGAAGGAAACACTCCCGAGGACAGAGAGATTACCTCTTATCTCTACGGCGGTGACCTGGCATACAGGCTGAAGCAGGAGATAGTCCTCGGTATCGGCGGCGTGAGGATGCTCCATAAGCTTGGTTTCGAAATTAAAAAACATCATATGAACGAAGGGCATTCGAGCCTGCTTACCATTGAGCTTCTCAACAGATTTAAACGGCCTATAGAAGATGTCTGGGATGAAAAGCTTGTATGGGATATAGACAAGATAAAAGACCTTTGCGTATTCACAACTCATACACCTGTTGACGCAGGGCATGATAAGTTCCCATATGACCTTGTCTGCAGGATTTTAGGAGAGCCCATACCCTTAAATGTTTTAAGAGAGCTCGGTGGCCGGGATAATCTTAATATGACCCGCCTTGGACTTAACCTGAGCGAATTTATCAATGGAGTTGCAAAAAAGCACAGTGAGGTCTCACGTAAAATGTTCCCTGGATATGAAATCAGCGCCATCACAAATGGCGTACATTCATTTACATGGACCTGTGACAATTTTAAAAGGTTGTATGATAAGTATCTTCCCGGCTGGGCTAATGAACCGGAATTATTTGTTAGGGTTGGCCGCATCCCTGACGAAGAAATCTGGAATGCGCATATGGATGCAAAAAAGACCCTTTTAGATTATGTCAAAGAAGATACAGGCGTTGAGATGAGCCCTGATATCCTTACAATAGGATTTGCAAGAAGGGCAACTGCATATAAGAGGGCTGACCTTATATTTACTGATATTGCGAGGCTTGAAAGGATAGGACAAGGAAAACTTCAGATTATATATGGTGGGAAGGCACATCCAAAGGACGATTCAGGCAAAAGGCTGATTGAGAAGATATTCTCTACCAAAGAGCGTCTTAAGGATAAGATTAAAATGGCTTATATAAAAAATTACGAAATGGATACTGCGCTCAAGATGGTCTCCGGTGTTGACGTATGGCTTAACACCCCCTTAAGGCCCAGAGAAGCTTCGGGTACAAGCGGCATGAAGGCGGCACACAATGGTGTAATAAATTTCAGCGTGCTTGACGGATGGTGGATAGAAGGCCATATAGAGGGGTTCACTGGTTGGTCTATTGGCCCGAGCCCTACAGAGACAATGCTGATTGATAATATAGATACAAAGGATGCTGATGACCTTTATAATAAACTTGAATATACAATCATCCCACTTTTTTATAATGACAGACATGGCTGGATAAGGATGATGCAGAACGCTATAGGTAAAAATGCCTACTATTTCAACAGCCACCGTATGATGCGCCGCTATGTCACAGACGCGTATATAAGATGACAGGTTTAGGTTAAGGTTAAGGTTAAGAATTTTTCTTGACCTTAGCCTTAACCTAAGCCTTATTCTTTCATTCTCCTGACATCTGCGCCGAGCCTCTGGAGTTTTTCTTCCATCTTCTCGTATCCTCTGTCGAGATGGTAAAGCCTGTGTATAGTCGTCTCACCCTTTGCTGCAAGGGCTGCTACAACAAGTGATGCACTTGCCCTTAAATCAGTTGCCATTAGAGGTGCGCCCTTAAGTTTTGATATGCCTTTCACTGTAGCAGTTCCGCCTTCTACTATAATGTCAGCCCCCATCCTTCTGAGCTCTGCAACATGCATAAACCTGTTTTCAAAGATCATTTCTTTGATTATGCTTGTACCGTCAGCTATGCTCATAAGGGCCATAAACTGTGCCTGCATGTCTGTTGGAAAACCAGGATATGGCATTGTCTTTACATTCGCAGCCTTTGGTCTGTGAGGGCCAAGTACACGGATGCCGTCCTGAACATGCTCAAATACAAGACCAACCTCCTTGAGTTTCATTACCGAGGCGTCAAGATGTTCCAGCCTGCACCCTTTAATAATAATATCGCCGCCTGTAATACCTGCAATCGTCATAAAGGTTCCTGCCTCAATCCTGTCAGGGATTATTGAATAGTGTACAGGTTTCAATTCATCTACTCCCTCTATCTCAATAACGCTCTCTCCTGCACCTTTTATTTTTGCACCCTTAGAGATAAGGGCATTTGCAAGATCAACTACCTCAGGCTCCCTCGCAGCATTCTCCAATAACGTTCTGCCTTTTGCAAGTGATGCAGCCATCATAAGGTTTTCAGTTCCTGTGACCGTTGGTATATCAAGGTAGATTGATGTGCCTTTAAGTCTTTTTACCTTAGCAACTACATAGCCTGATTCAAGTTTTATATCTGCACCCATCTTTTCAAGACCCATCAGATGCAGGTTTATTGGCCGCGCACCAATAGCGCACCCTCCAGGAAGCGATACTTTTGCCCTGCCGAATCTTGCAAGTAATGGTCCGAGGACAAGGATAGATGCACGCATTGTCCTTACAAGATCATATGGAGCCTCAAATATTTTAATTTTTTCAGTGTTAATGATTGCCTTCCTGTCTTCGTAATGAAAACCTGCACCAAGATTTGCAAGGAGCCGTCCCATAGTCATAATATCTTTCAGATTCGGAACTTTGTTTATGGTGCAATATCCTGAAGACAGGAGGGATGCAACCATTATAGGAAGGGCTGCATTTTTTGCCCCGCTTATATCAACCTCGCCTTTGAGTCTCTTACCACCGCGAATTATAAGTTTGTCCAAATTTATACCTCTGAAATTTTAGTAATTGCTGTTACTAATGAGTTCATATGTAAGGCCGCATAGTCTGTCATTCTATATGTTATTTTTTACCTTTACTGAAAGATATGACAAGAGTCGTTTAATCCCTTTTCCTGTAACTGCTGCTATAGCAAAAAAATCTATGTTATTAATCTTACAGTATTGTTTAAGTCTGTCAAGCTTCTTTCCGTCAGCTATGTCCAGCTTTGTAGCGATAACAGCCTGTTGTTTGTCTATGAGTGCAGAGCTGTATAATTCAAGCTCTCTATTTACCTTCTTGAAATTATCTACCGGATCCACCTCGGTCATCACTGATACGTCTATTAAATGTAGAAGTATTGACGTACGCTCAACATGCCTTAGAAACTGAAAGCCAAGCCCAACACCTTTGTGAGCACCTTCGATAAGTCCTGGTATATCTGCAACAACAAAGCTTCTATACTTTTCAAGTTTTACAACTCCGAGTGTCGGCGTAAGTGTTGTAAATGGATAATCTGCAATCTTTGGCCTTGCAGAAGATATTGCAGATAACAGGGTTGATTTCCCGGCATTTGGAAGTCCAATTAACCCGACGTCTGCAAGGAGTTTTAATTCGAGTACCAGCCATCTCTCCTCACCTTTCTCACCTGGCTGGGCAAACCTTGGGGCTTGTCTTGTCGGTGTTGCAAAATGCGCATTGCCAAGCCCTCCCCTTCCGCCTTTTACAACTACAGCCTCCATCCCTTTTTCGTCAAGGTCAATTAGAGTATCTTTTGTATCAGCATCTTTTATTACAGTCCCAACAGGTAAAGGGATAACAAGGTCTTTGCCATCTTTACCGTGCATCTTCTTGCCCATGCCGTGCTGCCCTTTTTCTGCTTTATATTCACGTTGATATCTCAGGTCAAGGAGTGTATTCAACTCATCAGTCGCTTTAAATATAATATGCCCCCCTCTTCCACCATCTCCCCCGTTAGGTCCACCTCTGGGGACATATTTCTCTCTTCTGAAGCTGACACAACCTCTGCCACCATCTCCGGCCTTCACATATATCTTCACATAGTCAACGAATTGCATGATGACATTATATTTTAACGGGCAGTATTTTTACATCTAATTCTCATTGACTTAAATTTCAGCAATTTTGAACCTTGTCCCGCATTTTGTGTAAAATGTTTCAACTGATACGGTTCTCTCCGCACCAGTTGCAGAGCAAATAATCCTCTTGGTTCTTGCGTCTCCGACCAATTCCAGCGACCGGCATTCATCAATAATGCCGATGTAGTTCACCCTGTAAGAAACAGTAGAATATTATCGACTTCACATACAAGGACGCGGATTTGACAAAGCGAAAAAAGTGTTGATTAACGTTAAAAGTGAACGGGTAACGACCGAAATCAGCAGCGCGGAGTATTACCAAAACTGAAAATCAAAGTGCGGCTATTCCGCGGCCGCTGGATTTTTTTGTTAGGCGCTGTGTCGTTTTTGTCAAATTAAGTAATGACCTTAATGCATCATTTACTGCGGCTGAATCAACAAATGCCTTCGCCACATCCGGTTCAAGTATAACAACGTTAGAGTCTTCTTTAATGAGGCGCTTGTAATACTTGCCACGAACAGCTTTTGAGTAATCAAAATTGTATTCGGGGCGTAATTCATCACTGATTCTCTTTTCTTTAGCTTTCATGTCGTCTCCTTTCGTGCGAAGTTGTAAGCCTCGCGCTGATAATACGTATTGTTTTACCTCTCTCGGTATATGCTACCACAAGCAGACGACGATGAGAAGAGTAGCCAATGGTAATTAATCTTTGCTCGTCAGCCGAGTGGTCTGGGTCATCAAAAGTTGCCGATAACGGATCATAAAATACCGTCACAGCTTCATCAAATGACACGTTATGCTTTTTGAGGTTCTTTTTTGCCTTTTCCCTATTCCATTCGAACTGCATATATTTAATTGTATCATAAAAAAAATAATCGGCGCGGACTAGTGAAATCCGCAAAGGAATCAGGAGACAAGTATATGGGCACATCAGGTAAAAAGATCGGCAAGGCGAAGTCCCTGACTATCCTGGCTCATAAGCCGGCAAGGGCTGTCTATTACATCCTGAAACGGAAAGAAGTATTTTAACCGGAAGTGTTTTTTGCGAAATAAAGCTGAGGCCGGGTGATCCTGTGCGTCTAACTGGCGCAATAGGGTGAAGTCCGATGGATGCTCTGAGACACACTTTTGTATATGGCCTTGACCATGAATAGGGCATTATGGAATGCGATGCCCGGCACCCATTTGCTTTGATTAGGACGCCCGGTCTCTCAAACATATAAAAAGATTGTACGGGTTCTGCCCCTTACCCGATCCTGAAGCTAACTGGATGACGCATTATGCGTGAGCCGTACCTTTATGAGGACGGTATAAGGGTTCTGAATTGTTTCTATGCCGTGGAGAATAAGACCGAATGGTCTCTCCACTGTCGTCGGCAGCACGGAAGAGTTGTAATGTTCCATGCTGCCTGGCTATCGAGCATCGATAAGTGTTTGGTGCAGACTTTTGTTCTGACACCGCATTGGAAACCAAGTCAGAGCTATTGGACAATCTTTAAATAAAATAAGGAAATTGAATTTATTTTTTATTTCTGATCAGGATCGCTTTTTCTCTTAACATGGGTGGGCCTTATAAGTGTTAGGCCGAGTTAAGCTCAGACGATATCCAGCTGACCCTATCAAAAATCAAGGTGGCACAGTCTTCTGGTAAAATCTTTATTAAATCAATATAGCCATCAATAGAATATGTTCCCTTGATCTCAGTACTGTCGAAGCGCATGAACATAATCTTATCGTCCTGTTTCTTTTTTATTAGGTCTCTAATAGCTCTCCATTCTAATCCACACCATTCTTTTGTTTCATAATCTTCACAAAGAAATATAACCACTAAGTCAGAGTTATCATGGTAAATCTTTTGCAATAGCAAGTCTAAATTAGGCCGTGCGAGTTCAGCTTGATAATATAAATCGTAAAATAAATAATCCTTCCCGATTAAGTTGGATAGAAATTCAGCTACCCGCTCAACATAGTTGCGCTTTTCTCCGGGGAAGGATAAAGCAACTTTAAACTTTCTTGTTTCTATTGCACTCAATGTTTTCTTCCCCCTTGAAATATCTGATGAATCCACTAAATGATCTATAGCGGTAAGTGAAGCAGCAAAGGGATCTACATCCAACTTGGTTAATTTAAATCGTCTTGGATGACTAACGGAAAGATGAAAAAGAACGAAGTTTATCCAAAGTGCCAGCGTATCATTGTTGCTTACGAAAACAGGTTTTCCTGGTGCATTGTTATCAACTATATCGTCACGCATTTTCAGTTTTATATCGTTAGCCTCTTTGTCAGAAAAAAGACTACCTGCTCTGTATGCCATACGTTTAAATAAGTCAACCTGTTCGCCTTCAATAACAGCAAAGGCAGAAAATTTCGAGCCTCTCAGTCCAAACGCAGTCTGCCCAGACTTTATATCATCGTAAAGTTGTTGCAATGAGTTGTCCGTTTTCACTTGTCCATAATATTGCCAAAGCATTGTTACATGATTTGGCTGTCTAAACTTCAGTGAATCGAAGACTTCAGAATCACTTATAAAAAAAATCGATAATGACAAATTATGGTACTTACTTGCTTCTTTCTCAAAATCTTCTTGGAGGCGTCTTAATTCTTTTTTCTTTTTCCGAATCGCCATATATCTTTATAACGACAAGGCTGACGCGCCTGGGCAACCAGCCTAACCCGAAAAAGTAATAGGCTTATTCCCGGTCGGGTGTCGAGCCGTTTGTTAGAGTCGAGTTATATTCACCTTTTTCTCTGAGTTTTTCAACAAATGCTTTTATGGGTGTCTTTTCAGTATCCTTTACGTTGATATATAGTTTATCCTGATTACTTTCTATTGATAGCCGAGTTGTAAAATCTGAGTACTCGACTTTCTTAATATCTCTGATTCTGAATTTCTTGCATATTGTCTTGTCGGTAAGTATGTAAGCATAATTGAATAAAACATTTTCTTCTGTCATTTCTATGCTCACGAGTGTGCCCTGAAACTGATTTATTAAGAGGGCGATGATGAACGGAATAATTACTATTCCTAAGAACGTTGCCCCCGTCACCCATTCTTTGTAAATTATGCTAAGGCCAGTAACAGATAGCGTAATACTTATTATTAACGTTAGAAAAAGCTTTCTTCTCGTTTTAATATCGAGCAGTTCTATTCTATACATATCAACTTATCTCTAACGATAAGCTCACTGACGAGTGCCACAGCATTACGTCAGTTTGCCTAAAAACTGTTTTGCACTATTCAAACCAATCACATGTCGAAAAAGCGTCCTGTGGCACTCGTTCAAGTGCAGCGACTAGTTGTGCAATCAATCTTCTTGCTCCATTCTAAATGGATGCGGAATAGATTTCTCAGGTTCCTTTATTGTGTTCTTTAAGTAATCTGTTACGCTCTTGCGCAGCTTAGATGCCCAATCTGGTTCACGTACTTCGTAAATGATCACCCGAAGATGGCGCAGGTCAAATGGAACATCATCAACTTTAGCTGCTGTAAAAACAACAGGCTTTTTTGCTACAGAACAAAACATGGGGGTCAAGTCTTTCATTTTGATGTCTTCTTATTATCTTCATTTACCAGCCTGCTTATTGTTGAATAATGAAGTCCAAGATAATCGGCAACTTCCTTTTGGCTGTATCCATGCCTCTCTGCTGCTTCTCTTATTTTCTCATCTCTTTTAGATTTCTTTTTAACCACTTCTTTTGAAAATATCTCTTTAAGTCCCGGTCTGTTTATATATCTTTGGCTTTTTGGTATCTCCCTTATGTCCCTCTGACCTTTTATATAGTCCATCAACGTTTCAACGAATTCGTCCTCGCCTAATATGCTCCCCCCCTTCACTTTCTTCCAGATTGCCACTTCCCCTGTCCCAGCCTCTACAAATTCTCTGTATTTCTTCTCCGCCGTCCCCTTCCTTGTGCTGAATTGTCCCAATACCCAGTCTATCGTCAGACATGGATGCGGGTTCTCCATCCCTGATGTTCCTCTGTAACTGCTCCATCGCCATTCTTCCGGTCTCTCTACTGCTTTTGCCCTTACAGGGTTTAATACCACATATCTGCAGACTTCCAGTAAATGGCTTCCCTTTTCTATCAGTATCGCCTTGTATCTTCCCTGAAATATGTGTCCTACTCTATGATGTCTCCTGTTGTATATCTGGGTATAGACTCCGTTTAACTGTCTCGCGCCTTTTGATAGATTCCCGTCAGGGGTTTCTATTATAAGATGGTAGTGGTTGTTCATTAGACAATATGCATGGCATATCCAGTTGTATCTTTTGTTTACATTGAGAAGTGTATCAAGGAATATCCTGCGGTCTTCGTCATCCCTGTATATAGCCTTTCTTGCATTGCCCCTAGAGGTTATATGATACAGGGCCCCATTATATTGTATCCGTAGTGGTCTTGCCATGCAGCTAATTTATCATATCCGCTCTTCTTATTAATTCAAGATTAAAGACTTGACCCCCGAAATATTCCGGTATAGTGACTTTGTTCGACAGAATTAATGCTTAATGACTCGAACCATTACATTATCATGAGCTTCAAAAGACTTGGCAAATCGTTCACTGTCACGTATCTGTCCAACATCATAAACAACAAAAAGCAAATTCCCAAATTTTGTCTGATAAGCCAGAATATCATCATTGATTTCGGCAATAATTTCCTTTTCACGACCTTCTCTTGCACAAAGTTTAACATCAATTGCCAGATCAAGCTGTTTTATTGTGAAATCTGGCCTGTAGGTTTTAGAAGAATATTCAATTGATTCAGTTTCTCTGGAATATGGTATTTCAGCACCAATAAATAGATTTTCTATCGAGTCTTGGATTTCTAATTCTTTCTTAGGGATTTCACGAATCAACTTTCTGAGTTTGTGTTCGGTCAGATTGATTACTTTCAACAAGGTACTTGATTCAGGCGCAGTGTCTTTTCCTTCATACACTTCATCGACTTCTTTTCTGGATAGTTCATCCCAGGCTGCCAGGAGTAGCCCTTTTGCAGATTCAAGCTGCTGTATAAATGCCTCTTGATCTCTACGTTCTATTTCACTTTGAATATCGATAGCCCGAGTGATAAAGCGCCCTGTAGCACGCCAGTATGAACTTATGGGGTCAGACTTGTTTATTGCAATTTGACTCATTTTTTACCACTTAACATGTCTATCGTACGTTCCATCTCTGATTTTAGGTTTTCACTATCCTTCAAGTATCTTGTAATAACTGAAGGATCCTTCCGAAGATATGCCCCTATTTCTTTACCTCTGTAACCATATTCCTTCGCTACAAGACTTGCCAGTTTCCTTGCCTCTAAAATATGCCTGCCCTTGTTCTTCTCTTTTATCTGCTTGAGGGTAATTCCCTTCATCTTCCCTATCGTTTCCGTTATTTCTGCAAGACTGAACTCATGCCGCTTTTTTCTGTTTCCAAATTTCTCCTCTATCCTCTCCATCACTGTATCTACAAACTTCTCTCCCCCCAGTATCCTCTGGCTGACTGTTCTGTATAGGTCTTCTTTTTTCACCTCTACGCCATCGCCAATGTATGCCCTGTACATTTTTCTCGCCCGTGATTTGTCTTCTGAAAACATCCGTAACAAGCGGTCGGTGTCAACAATTTCGCTCTTTTGTTTACCACAGTAAATCAGATGGCTGCTCCATCGGTAGTCTTCAGCCG
>JBGQLV010000037.1:0-25685 GCA_041500225.1 Thermodesulfovibrionia bacterium
GTAAGACACATGATATTCAGAGAGCCTGAATATTTTCATCAGTAACGATTGATAACATTGAATAACCCAATTCTGCTTTGTAAAGGTTTTTATGCATATATGCCTGCTTTGGTCATCAGATAAATGCAGTTTTCGGGTTAAATTACAACCGTTTAAATCTACTATTGCTCTCTTTGATAAATAAAATTACAATATCGCCATGGGAAAAAGGCGTTTCAAGAGAATAAAGGTTAATTTAAAGGCAGAACGTATCTCAGGAGATGAAAAATATGGAGTACTTATAGAGGATATTTCCGAAAATGGTATCCATATAATAACCACACCTTCAAATACGCATAAGAAATATACTCCTGGAACAGACATTGATTTGAAATTCCTTCTCACTTCAGGAGAAACTCTCAATCTCCATTGCAAAGTAAGATGGGCACATTCTAAAATTCCGCCAGATGGGCTGACAGACAGCATAGGCCTGGAAATTATAGACCCGCCGTCAAAATACATCGAATTTATCAGAGCTCTGCGTTAGTCCGGCATCCACGCCTGTATCTCCTATAAAAAACGGATATTTCTATTTTGGCTTGACGCTTAACAGTTATCTATTGACAATATTCTTCCGTTTTGATTATAATATAAAGTTTTGTGCGAAGTTTCCTCATGGGCGTAAGCCCTCACCGGATGTACCAATCCAGCGAGGATAACCGATAGGGAAACTGTGTGCCTGGTGAGTGTTGGAAGGAAGTTTACTTATTGACTACAAAAGCTGAAAGGAGGTAGTAATATGGCAGAAAACGGAAAGTCAAAGACTGACGTCGGGGCAAGGGCAGGGGCAAAAAACAGGGTTGAGTGTTGCAAACACTGCGGAAACAAAGTCGAGATCGTCCTGTCCGTTTCTCCTACAGGGAAGAAAAGAATGAAGCGCGTATGCTGCGAAGGCTAAAAAGCCACAGTCTCCTGCGGCAATGCTAAGCTCCTTGTCGCAGGAGACACTTTACCAATATATTATGATACTTATCCCACCTTAAATCTTTCAGCTTTATACACCTTATATCAGTAAAAATGTATTTTTAGGTTAACCCTTATCGTTCACCAAAAATCTCTTTATACAAATTCCCGCTTTTATAAAGGAAGAGTAAGGGTATTACTTTCAACAGGCTGTCGAAATGTGAACCACTTCCTTCTTATTTGTCAATCGTCAAGGTCTGATACCATAGTTGCCTCTCTCCTCCAAGACAGTCCGATGCAGCTTGCACTCCGGATGAAACAATTTTGAAAAGCTTGCAACCGTGACTGTATAATATCAGAATAATGGTGGATATTGTCATTTTCAGGCAAAAGGAAAATTGCGATTATGCAAAAAAAAGACAATAAACAAATCATGCAGGATTTCGGATTGCGCCTGAGCCGTCAGTTCCTCGCTATAGCGGCAACGCTGTTTCTCCTTTTATTCCTTGCTTTGCTCTATAAACGCCCTGATCTCTTCGGAGAATTCTCAAAGAATACTATCTTTGCAGCGCAGATTATGCTCATCGTTGCTTTCATCGGTTTTAGTGCCTTTAACTGGAGATGCCCCTCATGTAAAAAATATCTGGGCACAAATATCAGCAGACGTATATGCAAACAGTGCGGAACCAGATTGCGATAAAGGGGTTATTTGAGGTCTATAATAGAAAAACCGGACATTTCTAAATTGGCTTGACACAATATAAACTAACGATTGACAGGTTTTAATAAAGGTTGTAGATTATAAATGGTAATTTACAATAGAATTTTAATGATACATGAAGGAGGTAAAATTATGGAAGAGTGGAAAGTCGTCAACAATCCTGATACTCCGCCGGAAACTCTCGATAAATTATCAAATGAAAAAAATTGGATGATCAGGAGTGCTGTAGCAAAGAATCGTAATACCCCAAAAGAAACTCTCAAGAAGTTAGCTAAAGATATGGATACGACTGTCAGGAATAATGTAGCAGGAAATCCTCATACTCCGGAAGATACCCTATCTGAATTATCTGATGATAAAGACATGTTGGTTAGAATTAGCGTATCCAAAAATCCTAAGACAAATATAGAAACCATAAGGAAGTTAGTTGAGGACAAAAGCTATACAGTCAGAAAAAACGCCACAGAATCAGGAAGGGTATAGGCGCTTAGTAATATTGCCAAAAGTTTCCGGCAGGAATATAGTTCCTAAGCCCTGTTAAAGGATATCATCTCGCACAGAGGGGGTTTTTCTATTTTGATGGGCTCCCGGAGACACATTTAAAAGGTGTTCCATCCTTTACTCAAGCTTTAAAACATCACCCTTCTTTAAAGAACCGCAACCTGACTTAGGATAACCGATTGAGAACTTATCCTGCACCGTTTTCACCTCGATCACACCTACCATCTTTTCCTCCTGTCCAAGCACAAGATTCGTATCAGGGTCTATGATAGCCTCTCCCACGGAATATGCTTTGAATACCATTCCCGTTTTTATGTTCAGGTTCGTTCCTGCATTTATGTAAATGTTGTCGCCTGTCACTTTGATTACCTTTGCAGAGAACGGCATCCGCTCCATCCTGGATATAACAAAATTCACACAATCGCTGATTGCCTGCCTCATTGCCTGCCCGAGGGGGGTCTTTCTAAAACCTTCTGCATTAAAATCCACTTCGCCTTTTGAAATACCAACGCCAATACCAGAAGATTCTGCATGTCCTGCTGCGTTATGAGAATATAACACCTGTCCGGTTGTTGAATCGATTAGTCTTATATCAACAGCAACATGCGCATTGGATGATTTTACTCCAAGCCTGAAACCTGCAATACCAATACCTCCGCCGCCGCCGGATTCCGCCATTTCAAATTCTGATACGACACCCCTTACAATTACCTGTGCTCCCAGGAGCTCACCTACTTTGGCAGCAGACTCCTGTTTAACCAATCCTGTCTGGCCAAGTTCCTGTTCTCCGAGGACATCCTTTAATGCCTGCCGTTCTATCACTATGAACATTCCTGTCTTCATAAGCTCAGTCGTAAGCATCTCTGCAAACCCTTCGCCCAACCTCCAGTTGCCATAAACGCCCATAACCTTATTTTCGAACTTCGTCACTGCAATCCTCTTTTTAGGACCGTAATAAGGCGGGTAAACAGGCTCAACAGCTTGAACAGACTTTTTTTCTACTGTGCTGCTCTGTCTTTCATCACCTTCTCCTGTCACAGGATCATAGGCATATGCAGCTTTAACAGTAAAAGCCAGCAATAAAATTATTAAAATGTATATGTATTTCTTGAGCATAGTCTCTACCTCCATATAAAGATGGTAAGAAAAGTATAAAACAGACACTGTTAATAGTTCAATTTATTTAAATCCAGGATAACAGCCCGTACCAGGTTTGAAAAAGTATCCTGGCGGGCAAACCCTTTTCTGCTCCCACCACAGACGGAATTTCGGTGAACGGAACCTCATCCGGAAATCAAAAGAATCCGCCGGATAGCAGTACTCATAAAGATCCACGTCAGGGTTATAGCATAGGGCATATTGTCCCGGGCAGTCAGGATAACGGCAGTAAGGGTATTTCTGCATTTCTTCTCCCTTATTCCCTTCAGGTGTGCGCTGGTATAACTCAGGCTGGGGAGTGCCTTTGCTCTCACCGCTTTCAGGTTTTTCTCTGAACCATGGTGACTGTTTTTGAAAATCTTCACTAAGCTTATCGGCTTTTTCCGCATTATCAGATTCTGCCAGAGACAACAAAACGCCTATATGTTGCTCAGAACATATAATGGAAAAAATAACTAATAAAAAAACAATAAAAGTTATCCTGACAAGTCTCATAAGACCTCCTCTCATTTCTTCTCCTGTTCGAGGAACATCCTCCTGAACCCTATACCCAGTCCTATTTCCATCTCCACCTCATAACTTCCATCAGAAAGCAGCCTTTCTTCTGATACCCACGCACCTTTTATAAACGAGTCAACCCTCAATTGTATGGAGTCATTTTTAAGGGCAAAGTCTCTGACGGTAGAAGTGGATATAATAGTAACGCCGTATGCTTGCTCAAGGAGGTTTCTCAGTGCCTCTACCTTTGCCGCCCTGAGGGCCATCAATCTTGCCTGTGCAGGGCTAACAACGCCGGGCGGCGGCATCGCACTTCCTTTAGCTCTAAGGATTACGGGTCCCCATCTCTCCTCGGGCGCAAGGGTATTCTTATAGAGCACCTCTATCACAGATGGGGGAGCTACGACCGCAGGTGTCGGCGACTTGCCTTCATCCACATAACTCATCCTGCCCGCGGGAATAACCATTTTTTCACCAACCGTATCCTGTATGTTTCCAACCTCCACTTTACCTTCCGTAACTATCAAACCTGTTTTTTGATTAGCCCCTTTCTCAACCCATACAACATAAGATGTACCCCTTGCTGCAGTAACAGCCGTAGGAGTATGTACTTCAAAGGCAGACTTTCCAACAATAACATTCAGTACGCCGTCCACCAAATTAAATACTGAAGTGCGCTGCTTCTTTTGCATCTCTTTTAGGTGTCCGGACAGCGAAACGCTCGAATTCTCGCCTATCATGAGCAGAGAGTCATCTATAAATAATATCTTTGCCCTTGAGTCCTCAAAGGTCTTTACTGTGTCTGTTCCAAATACAGGATCATTTTTCCCGGCATTAAGCGTTTTCTTTTCTCTCAAAATATTCGCCGTGCCTTTTATATCCTTCACATTGCCTGCTTCTTGTCCTGCGGAATCTGCCTTTTGAGAAGTAAATACCAGCAGCAGGAATAAAGCTAAACCCAACAATATATATTTCTCAAATCCGGCGATAATAAGGGCTGGCTTAAGTGACATTCTAAACTTCTCTATCAATCACATTCCTATCATTTTTCTATAACCGCTTTAACATCTATCCTGTTCGGTGTTACATTTGTAGGCTCAAGTCTGAAGCCGGTAAATGTCCGGTTCGCAAGTTCATCCGCAATATTGCTCGATTTACCGCCGTAGTCAACCATCAATTCGGCTACACCGCCCGTGAAGCTTCTCTGGTGCACAGCCTTGACCCCTTGCATTTCTTTTTCGAGGAAATTCTTTATTACGGAGAGGTGGCGATAAGACACCAAGCCTGTAATGTGAAGTTGAATCTCCTGTGAACGTCCATAGACTTCCTTCTTCCATTGTGAGAGTATGTCGGCTATCAGAACGTCTGAAAGCTTCTCACTTGCTTCTTTTATTGCAAGGGCACCTCCCTGCAGTTCATCGATATGGGCCTTGCGTCCGGTCTCACTCCTTGATGCAATAACCTTTGCATCATCTGTCCTTATGACCCTTGCCTGAATTGTTGCCTGTAATGACTGCATCTGTGTGCCGTAGAGTTTCCCACCTGCGTTTTTAGAGAAGGCTTTTCCTGTGATCACAACCTGTGCACCGTGTTGAAGTCCTGCTGCAGCCGCAGCAGAAGGGTCACCCTCAAGCAGGCGGAGCGCTTTATCCCTCGTTATGTTAGCCCTTACTGTCTGAGGGTCAACAACATTGAAGCCGGCATTAAGGAGCTTCTCCATGATGGTTGATTCAGCCTGTCCTACTTCTTCCCATGCAGTAGTTCCGTAAAGGCCGCCTACCTTTTCATCTATTATGACCATGACCTTTGGTTTTTCTTTAAGCACGTGGAGGAGTCCAAGCGCCCTAAGATCATTCGTCAGATTATCTTTACCAACCTCCGCCTGTACTTTCACTTTATAAAGTTCTCCATCCTGCATTTCGCTGAGAATCTTATACCTTTCGACATAACCTGTGGTCTGTGCAAGTATCTTATCGTGGATGACCTTAAAGTTTTCAGCCATCGTGTCTGAGGACACGAGTGTGCCTACTGCCTGCTCCACGGCTTTTCTCAGAGCATCATCGAGGGCCTTGTCGCGGGCCCCGGGGATATTGCCGCCCACTATAACAGCCACACCTTCTGCAATTATGATCTCACCTGCTGAAGCAAATGAAGGAAGAAGTGCAAGCAGGACAATAAAAGATACACAAACGAATATCAGCTTTTTCATAAAACCTCCAAGATAAACGAACAACCCTTTTTAAAGTTACAATGTAATTAATACAAACGCGTTAAATGTCGTTACATTGTCATTGCGAGCGACCAACAGGAGCGTGGCAATCTCGCTTTAATAAATTAGTAGATTGCTTCGTCGTTTCACTCCTCGCAATGACACTTTACTTAATGCGTTTATATTAGTTTGTCATTCCGCACTTGATGCGGAATCCAGGGATTTCTATTGAAGTTTATCTTTCTGGATTCCTGCTGGAGTTTATCCCGTACCGTGATACGGGACAGGAATGACAAAAAGAACAGTATCTCCTCCTTATCCTATTGGAACATTTGTCTAAACTCGTACCCAAGGGTGAGTTCCATCTCTACTTCTACGCTTCCGTCTGAAAGATGCCTTGTATCAATGATCTTCGCACCTTTTATGAATGCCTCTATCCTTGCTCTGATTGTATCGTTCTGAAGGACAAAATCCCTCACCGTGGAGCTGCTTGAAATGTTTACGCCGTACGCCTGCTCAATGAGGTTCCTGTAGCCATCGAGCTTGGCAGCCCTTTCTGCCATGAGCCTTGCCTGCGCCGGGCTTATGGCACTCGGCGGCGGGGCCCCGCTTCCTGTTGCCCTTATGGTTATAGGCACCCATTCAGTCTTTGGCGGTGGTGTTTCCTTAACAGGAACAACGTAGCAACCTACTAAAATCATTATCAACCCCGCTAACATAAATATGAATTTCTTAGACATGACATTATCCTCCCTGTTTTCTATTTATTAATACCGAGAATACCTCTCAGTGGCTCTGTATCCAACTCAACCTCAACCTGATAACTTCCATCGGGCATCTTCTGCTCTGAGACAACTCTTGCTCCCTGAATAAAGGTATTAACCCTTGACCTTGTGTCATCGCTCTGAAGGACAAAATCCCTGACATAAGAGTCACTTGTTATCTTAACTCCATAGACTTCTTCTGCGAGGTTTCTCAGGGCATCGAGCTTAGCGGCACGCTTTGCCATTAAAGCCTTCTCAGCAGGGGACATATTGGGATCGTTGGGCTCAACTCCGCTTCCCCTTGCCCTTATTGAGCCGCTTGAATGTGCAGGCTGTGATGGGGGACCTGCACGCTCCCATGTCTGAGCTGAAGTATCATCTATAAAAACCCCTATCATAAGAAAAACAGCAAATATAAAAATCGGTAGCTGTTTTAAGGACGAGCATAGCTTCATATAACCTCCCTTGATTTACTTTTCAAATCTGACTATCCCTGAAATAATCCTATACCATTCCTCAACCGTTACTCTCCCCGGGCCATTAAGTCTTTCAGGTAAATATCTCCTTGAGCCTTCGTTTTTGTACTGCCCCTTTTGAAACAGAGAGATATCTCTCAGAGATACACTTGCCTTTACCCTTAGGCCTCCGTCACCAAGATACTCCTCGCTTACGATTTTCATACCTTTTATGAAACCAGAAAAATTCTCATAAAAGGTTTTGTCCTCGTTAGGTTCGCTGCCCTCACCAGAGGCGGCCTTAACGGCATTCCTGTATGCGTCAAGAAGGGCTGCCCTTCTTGCCATAAGAAGAGCCTGTGTTTCGCTATGCGCCTTTATTGGAGGATATCCGATTCCGTAAACAATTATGTTATCTGAATCTGTAGAACCGAATAGAGGCAAAGCACCAAGTATGAAGAGGAGAATTGCACCAGCTATGCCTAAAGTCTTATCCCTTAGCATCCGGAACCTAATACCTTGGCGGGCCCACTGCCCCAGGCGGTGCAGGAGGCGGTGGCGGTTCAGGAGGCGGCGGTCCTTCAGGATATATTATGATGGCAGGTGGAGGCGGCGGTTCCTTTGTGTATATATAACAACCACCTAATATTGATAAAAATAAACCAAGCAAAATTAAATAACCAATCCACTTCATTTTATTCCTCCTAATTAACGCTGGATATTTTGATTGAATATATCAGAGCACCTATCACTTGTCAATAAGTCTTAATTACCAGCAATTCTCAGTGAAAAAGAGACGAGATTGCTTCAGGATAAGGCCCTTCGCAATGACGGATTACGAAAACTTGTCTTGTCATTGCGAGCGGAGCGAAGCAATCTCAAGGGTTTTCAATTTCACCGAGAATTGCTGCTTAATTGCAAAGTGATAATGTTATTCACAGTGAATATTTCAAGTGCTGATTGGAAAGATTAAAGCAGATACTCTGCGAGGTTTATTTTGTATTTGTTAGGGTCAAGGGTCTTTATCACAGACCTCAAATATTTTCCTTTTTCATCTTTCTCTGTAAGGCTTACAACCGGTCCCTTAACCCTATTCCCCTGATTATCAATAATTATGAGCACCCTCGGTCTATCCATAAAGACCACATCACTTTCATAGACAAGGCCGAGTTCTTTTGTATTCAATAACATGAGTGTCCCAATAGGAAAGACACCAACCATATTTATAAAAAACTTAAAGAGTACGGGATCAAGCTGTGTACCAGCTCTTTCCATCATAATACTCAGTGCCTTATCAGGAGACATTGGAATCCTTGAATAGACCCTTGCGGATGTCATTGCATCATACTGGTCTGCAAGACTCACTATCTTTGAATAAAGGTCAAGCTCTGTGTATTTCTTAACCTTCGGATACCCGGAAAAGTCATAATTCATATGATGCTCAAATGCAACGATCGAAGATCTCACGGTAGTATTGTCAAAACCTCTCAACTTCAAGATTGCCCTTACACCCCAAACAGGATGCTTTCTTATAAGCCTCCATTCATCATCGCTAAAGTTGGTTGGTTTATTCAGTATCTCATATGGAATCTCAATCTTGCCTATATCATGAAAAAGTGCTGTAAGGCCAAGCTCTGTAAGTACCTTCTTGCTCAATCCTAACCGCTGGCCAAGGGCTATTGAAAGTATGCTGACGTTAACTGAATGATGATACGTATATTCATCATAATCCTTGATTGCGGTCATACTCAGAAGAAGTTGCTCTTCAGCCAGTAACTGGTCAACCATTGTCTCAACAATTCTTTTCGACTTCTTTATATTGACCTTTTCTCCGGACTTTATTTTGGTCATCACACCTTTTGAATAGGAGACTGCATTAAAATATGTCTTTTTTATTATCTTTCTGACATCTACTTCCTCGCCTTCCTTTACCTTCTTTAATCTATCTATTCCGATACTTCGCGATTCTTCCATTACATCTGACATCTTTTCGTAGGGTGTATCTGAAAAACCAGCTGCTATAAATGCCTTCAGGAATATCTTGAGTTCATCGGGCCTAATTTTATCTTTAAAGATAACACTACCGATCTCTCTGTTCTTGAATTCCCTGACAAGAAAATCAAAGTTAAGGAGGTATTCGAGTGAATAACGTATTCTTGTACCATCAATATAAAAAAACTCGCCTATGAGTTCAAGAGTAATGGTCCGTTCTGACTCTATCAGGGGGTTAATAAGCAATAAAAATTTATCAATAGCTGTTGTTACAGCAATATTGTTCGGGTCATGAATTTGAGCGGTCCTCAAGATAACAGATAGCTGATTAATTATATCCTGTGAGCTCCTGCGGACTACTATGTCTTCTTTATTGTCCATATTCAAGTCTCTTAATAGCTGTGTAAGAAAACTCTCTCAGAAGTTTATTATTAGAGTTCTTATTTTTTAAAAGTAGAGGGAGTGCATCTTTATTTCCCAGAAGACCGAGACAAAATGCTGCACATGCTCTGTTTTCATAATTCCTGGCCCTGCCAAAGAAAGATTTTTTCTTTAATGCTCGTATCAGAAAGTCAAATACCCCTGCATCTTTCCACATGGATAGAACCTCGTAGAATTCTCTTTTTTCTTCAAAATCCCTTTCCTTAAACATCTTATCAGAGATCTTATCAAGGATTATTTTTTTAGCAGCATCTGAACCAATATTGCCGAAAGCCTTTGCGGATGCAATCCTGACCTGCACATCTGAATCGTCAAGACACTCCCTGAGTATTTGTACCACCTCTCGTCCACCAAGTTCACCGAGTGCCCTGATTACTTCCTTCCTGACCCTGATATCTCCATGCCTGACGGTCCTCAGTAGATATTCGATGCCTCTTTTATCACCGATCTTCCTGAGGATATAAATGATATTTCTAACTACGTACCATCTGCTGTCTTCAAGTCCCCTCGCCAGTGCCTGTATATCCTTTTTACCGAGGAAGATAAGTGCTTCAATAACAATTTTCCTTGCATGTATGGCCTTCAACTCTCCGAGGAATTTCACCAATGGTGCAATAGCATTTTTATCAAGAAATTCTACAAACTCCTTAAAAACTTCTTCCTCTATTTCAATACCGCTGTCAAGAAGCTCAGCTAAAAGGCTTATTATCTCCTCAGTTCCCGGATACAAAAGGAGTATCCTCAAATATTTTTTCGTATCCTCTGTTAATAACGGATCTTCGAGTATTTCTTTTGCCCTTTTCATCACATCTAATACAATATGCACATTCCCATGTTTCATGGAAAATTTAATAGTATCTTTGAGGAATGTAAAGGTATCTTCAAATTCGCCCTTCCCTTCAGACTGATATACGATTTCGAAAAGAATGGCAGATAGTTTTTCAATCTTATCAGATGAATCCTTTTCCAGTTCCTTTGCAAGCATTTGTAAATCTTTATCTGTAATCGGCACAACAGATATCCCTTTTACATCCTCTTCCTTGAATCCATCTATATAAGCCTTCATCAGATCATCGACATCTGAAACCTTTTCTTTTACCTCTTCTTCAGCCTTAGTTTCATAATCTTCTTCATCCACATCCACAAGAACTGCCTCATCAACAATGTACTGGATATTCTGGAAGTCTTTTTCCCAGAAGAGTGTTACGATATCGTCATCTACTACTTCCCTGTCAAAATCCAGAGCAATAATCTTCAAAAACTCCTCAAGTTCTTCCTGGAGCAATCCCTTTTTGAATGTCAGCTCTCTTACCCCGTCCTTGAAAAAGAAAAGCGCCAGGTTATCTTCTTTTTCAGCGTTATAATATATCTGTTCTGAATCGTAAGAGATACTGTTATGTTTTATCTTTAATATAAATTCATTTTTATAATCAAAAAAACTCTTAAATCTTGCGTATAACTCATCTAAGGTCTTTGTATAAATAGGGTTATTCTGAGGATACATCCTGAGAGTTTTCTTAGCCTTTATAAGGCTTTGTAGAATATCCTTTGCTTCTTTTATATCTTCAACTGGTTCCATACTTAAAATTAACACAGCGCTTTTAAGGTAGTCAAACTCGTTGCGAGTCGATTCCGACTTCAGATAAGGATTATTCTTCTTTCTCTTGCAAAATTCTTGATTATCATTGAGGCAGAATAGAGCCTCTGGAGTCTTGTATTTCTCCACCTGATTGCCTGAGTATCGCCATAAGGAAATTTCTCGCCTCTTATCTCTGTTTGAGTTTTCACCAGCTCATGATAGAGCCCTTTGAGAGAATCATCATCGAGTGGTTTCAAAAATATAGGATTAACAACAACATAACCTTCTGCTATATCATAGGTAATGGCCTTAAGACTTTTTCCTCTTATCGTAGGCACTATTCAACCTTTCGCCTTTTAAAGATTCTTGATAATATTATACCTACCTCATACAAAACTATTATAGGCACTGCCATCAGGGTTTGGTTGAAGGCATCAGGGGTCGGAGTGAGAATAGCAGCCACAACAAAGGCTAACAAAATGGCGTATTTTCTGTTTTTTGCCAGTGTCTTTGGAGTTACAATACCCATACGCGTGAAGAAGATTATAGCGATAGGAAGTTCAAAAACAGCACCAAAGGCTAATATGAATTTAAGGCAAAAATCAACATAGTTGCCTACAGAAAGCATCGGGCTCAAAAAATCACCAACCTTATAAGTAAGAAGAAACCCCATTGCAAAAGGCAGGACAATAAAAAAACAAAAGGCAGCTCCGATAAGAAAAAGGCTGGTTGCCAATAAAATAAAAGGCACAACATATCTTTTCTCCTTATGAAGAAGACCTGGAGAGATAAATTTCCATAACTGATGGAATATTACGGGTAAAGCAGATATCAGTCCGGCAACAAAAGCAACCTTGATGTTCATCCAGAATGCCTCAGCAGGCGCCAGGAATACAAGTTTTGTATTTTGAAGTTTATCCTGTGGAATAAAATGTATATACATATTCTTCACGGAAAAGGCTAAATTATATTTAAGGGGAAACATTATAAATCTAAAGATATCTTCAGAATAATTGAATGAAATCAAAAAGGTGATAAATAAAGCGATAACACATACGATAATCCTTTTTCTGAGATCACCGAGATGTTCTGTAATGGGCATCTTGTGCTCTTCCATTCTAACCTTCCATCCTTATACATATCCAGATCCTAAATCTCAAAATTTCAAACAGGCTTGTTATCTTGGGCATGCTGGTTATCATCTGTTTTTTTATTTACAGTGGAACTTT
This sequence comes from Thermodesulfovibrionia bacterium, assembly GCA_041500225.1. Taxonomy (GTDB): domain Bacteria; phylum Nitrospirota; class Thermodesulfovibrionia; order Thermodesulfovibrionales; family SM23-35; genus 0-14-3-00-41-53. The sequence goes on from JBGQLV010000037.1 coordinate 12,490, forward strand.
CATCATCTTTTACGGCACTATTGAGAGTTTTATTAGCTTCTTCAAATTCAATATCAACCTGCTCTTTTACATCCTGAAACGCTCTTTTTAATTCTCCCATTCCTTTGCCGAGGGCTTTAGCTAATTCGGGGAGTCTCTTTGGCCCAAAAACAAGAAGTGCAACAACAAATATTACCACTAACTCTGGTAATCCAATGTCAAACATTATCTGAACTATTCCTCTTCATAAATCTTCTTAATTTTTTCCTTTTTAGCCGGTGATAAAAATGTCACCGAGAACATGATCCTGGTCTCAGGGCTTCTCTTTTTAAGATCAAATCCAGCACCAAAAGTCGTATATATAAAATCTGTAGTTTTTATCCTGTAACCGACCCTTCCCTCTACAGAGTCAATTTTTCCTGACTCATGACTTGTCTTGCAAAACAATTCAGCCAGGATATTAAAATTATGTGCAGCAGCGAAGTCCAGACCTGCTAAAAAAGATACCTCATCATCGAGGCTCCCTTTACCCGGCTTTTCGTAAAACAGGTTTACATGCCCGTTAACCGGGCCTACCCTTTTACTTATAATGAGTCCGATGCCAAAACGTCCATCTGTACTTAATTCATCCCGTCCTGACGGTATAGAAGCATTCAGTACATAAGCTAAGGATGGCCCATACTTACCCTCATCAAAAAACCTGTGTTTAAACCCCAGGGCAATATCTTCAAATCCATCTGTCGAATCAGCCCCAAGTGTATATGGAACTGTCATATTGAGCTCAACATTATCTGTAATACCATATGCTGTCTTTAAAACAAACCTGTAGATATCTGGATCTATTAATATTTCGGCACCTGTAGAAAATGCGGCTTTACCTTTTGGAAGACTCTCAGCACTAAAGGTTGAAAAAACCCCATATGGCCCGATAGGCTGAAGACCGGTTGTTTCAAAGGCATATGAATCTACACATAGAAAAAGAAGGATTAACATAAGGAACAAAAAATATTTTCTCATTGATAAAAAATAACAGAAAAATTCAATACTGTCAATTAATTGTATAAACTGTTATTCTTTGTAGTCTTGCTACAGGGTGTCCGATGATTCCCTCCCGTCAAGGGAGGGGAGATTTTTGATACCCTGCGGTCTTGCCGCAGGGTTATTCATTTGAATTTTTTTTGTTAATCGAAGTCGTGTTATCATGGGTCATACGGGTTGCGGTCGTTGACAAAGATTATCGTTGAAAATATAATTAATAAAAGTAAGTCCCCCCGGCAGACACGTGGGGACTATAGGAGGCACTTATGTCAGAAGGTATACTTGAGGTTACAACGTCTAACTGGGATACCGAGGTAATCAAGGCTCAAGGACTTGTTATGATTGATTTCTGGGCTGCATGGTGCGGCCCTTGCCGGATGATTTCACCCACAGTCGAAGAGTTAGCAAAAGAGTACAGTGGGAAAATAAAGGTCCTGAAGCTCAACACTGATGAAAATTCTGAAATTGCAAGCAGATACAAAATTATGGGAATACCTACTATTATGTTTTTTAAGGATGGAAACAAGCTTGACCAGATAGTAGGTGTGGTCCCGAAACAACATCTTAAGGCAAAGATAGATTCTTTTCTTAATATATAATGGATGTTGATAAACCGTTATTGGCAGCGGCAAGGCAGAACCAGGTTCCACAAAAAAGAACAAGGATATCACCTACGACTCGTCAACGACTCATCGAGTAGAGGAGCACTTCTATAAATGCTTGAATCACTTACTGAAAAATTAGAATCAATATTCAAAAGATTAAAAGGGAAAGGCCTTTTAAAAGAAGAGGACGTTGAACTTGCTCTTAAAGAGATACGTCTTGCCCTTTTAGAGGCTGATGTCAATTTTAAGGTTGTAAAAGATTTTATTCAGAGGATTAAAGAAAAGGCTATTGGCAAGGAGGTACTTGAAAGTCTTACACCAGGACAACAGGTCATAAAGATAGTTAATGAAGAGCTTTGCGAGTTGCTTGGAAAAACAAATAGCAGGATACAACTATCCCCTAACCCTCCGACAATAATAATGATGGTCGGGTTGCATGGTTCGGGAAAGACTACAACATCTGCTAAACTTGCAAGACTTTTCAAGAAAGAAGGCAGAAGGCCGATGCTTGTAGCAGCAGACCTCCAGAGACCTGCTGCCATAGACCAACTTGTTGCACTCGGTTTACAGATAGACGTTCCTGTATATCATTCAAAAGAGACAATTAATCCCATAAATCTATGTAATGAGGCTGTAAGAAAAGCAAAGGTCGATGCAAGGGACATAGTCATCCTCGATACCGCTGGAAGGCTACACATTGATGACTCATTGATGACCGAGTTAAAAAAGATAAAAGAAAATGTCTCACCCAAAGAGGTTATGCTTGTCGTGGATGCAATGACAGGACAGGATTCAGTTAATATCGCAAAAAATTTCGAAGAGCAGATAGGCATTGACGGGATAATACTTACCAAGATGGATGGCGACGCAAGGGGTGGAGCAGCACTCTCTATGAGGGCGATAACCGGAAAGCCAATAAAATTCATTGGTGTTGGAGAAAAGATTGAGATGCTCGAGTCCTTTTATCCTGAAAGGATTGCATCCAGGATACTCGGCATGGGTGATGTCCTGAGTTTTATTGAAAAGGCACAGAAATCTTTTGACCAGAAAGAGGCCGAGAAACTCCAGAAGACAATAATGGATGAATCATTTACATTTGACGACCTTAAAGACCAGCTTAAAAAGGTGCGCAATATGGGACCTATAGAAAACATACTCAGCATGATACCAGGCTTTAACAAGATTAAAAATCCGGACATTGATGAGAAGGAATTTGTAAAGGTAGAGGCGATAATAAACTCTATGACTAAAAAAGAAAAAAAAGATCACAATATAATTAATGGAAGCAGACGCAGAAGAATTGCAATGGGGAGTGGTACAACTGTTACAGATGTCAACAGGGTTATAAAGCAGTATGTCGAGCTAAAAAAAATGCTCAAGATGTTTAAAGGCAAAAAGATGGTTAAATTACCTAAATTCCTGCCTTTTTAAATCATTCGTAAAAAATATATAAAACATGTTATACAACACCTTTACTTTATATTCAGAATATATTAAAATTTCAACATCTTAAGGAGGTGATGTTTTGGTAAAAATAAGACTTACAAGATTAGGGGCACATAAGAGACCTTTCTACAGAGTAGTAGTATCCGATTCCAGGACAAGAAGGGATGGGCCCTTTATAGAGATTCTCGGGACATACGATCCCTTGAAGGACCCCTCTGAGATAAAGCTTGATATGGAAAAGGTAAAACTTTGGCTGCAGCGAGGAGCACAACCTACTGATACAGCTAAAAAGCTTATACAAAGGGCTAGCCTATAGACAGCCCAAAACTCGTATGGAGGTGGAGAACGATGAAAGACTTAGTTGAAAGGATGGCGAAGGCTCTGGTAGACAGACCTGAAGAGGTTGTTGTTACAGAGGTTGATGGTGAAAGGACCACTGTTTTTGAGCTAAGGGTAGCACAGAGCGATCTCGGAAAGGTTATTGGTAAACAAGGTAAGACTGCACGCGCGATGAGAACGATACTCAGTGCATCAGGAACAAAAATAGGTAAACGCTGCGTGCTTGAAATCCTCGAATAAAACCAAATGCGCTCATTAATGGGTTGGGCAATAATTTACATTCCAGGATAATGGAGATTTAATAACAAAAAGGGGTAGGAGGAATAGAAATATTCCCTTCCGCCCCTTAATCTTTTCCTTGCCAGTCCAACGGTCTCGATATTATGAAATACGACATAATCACAATCTTTCCGGAAATCTTCCACGCGTATCTCAGCGAAAGCATCCTTAAAAGGGCGCTTCAGAAGGGGCTTATTGAAGTAAAAGTCCATAATCTCCGGGATTATACAAAAGATAAACACAGGACTGTTGATGATTCTCCATACGGAGGTGGCGCAGGCATGGTTATGAAACCAGAACCCTTTTTTACTGCTGTTGAGACACTTTATCCTGATGTCACAAAAAGAAGAGTTATTATGCTCAGCCCCGCAGGTAAAAAATTTGACCAGGACAAGGCCATGGAACTTTCAAAGGAAAAAAGGCATCTTTTATTTTTGTGTGGAAGGTATGAGGCTATTGATGAAAGGGTGAAAAAAGCCCTGGTCGATGATGAGGTATCCATAGGAGATTATATACTGACTGGCGGAGAACTACCTGCTTTAGTTATAATAGATGCCGTTACCAGACTAATACCCGGCGTACTCGGTGACAAGCATTCTGCTGAGACAGAATCATTTTCGTGGGGGATACTTGACTATCCGCATTACACAAGACCTCCTGTGTTCAGGGATCTGGTAGTGCCGGAGGTTTTACTTTCCGGGAACCACAAAGACATCTTACGATGGAGGCGGAAAGAGGCCCTGCGCCGTACACTGGAGAGAAGGCCTGATCTTCTCGAAAAAAGCATACTCAGCGATGACGACTATAGATTAATTAGAGAAATAAAGGAGGAATCACCATGAACTTGATAGGAGCTGTTGAAGAAGGTTTTAAGAAGGATATTACAGACTTTCGTGTCGGAGATACCGTAAAGATTTCAGTAAAAGTTGTTGAAGGTGATAAGGAAAGAATCCAACCATTTGAAGGTGTTGTAATAGCCAGGAATGGAAGCGGTGCAAAGGAAACTTTTATGGTAAGAAAGATATCATTTGGTATTGGCGTGGAGAGAATTTTCCCTGTCTTTTCACCTACTATTGATAAGATAGAGGTTTTGAAAAAAGGAAGAGTAAGGAGAGCAAAGTTATATTATTTAAGAGGCAAAAAGGGGAAGGCAGCGAAGATCAAGGAACAGGAAAGGGTATTTGAAGGAAAAGCTGCTGAAATCCAAACGACCGAATAATATTTACTCGATCGGACAGGCTGCAGATGGACATTTATGAGCATGACAAATCACTCAGGAAAAAAGGATTTTTAAGGATAGCTGGAATTGATGAGGCAGGAAGGGGAACCCTTGCAGGCCCTGTTGTAGCTGCAGCAGTTGTCCTGAAAGAAGGAATTAGGATAGCCGGTCTCAGAGATTCCAAAAAAGTACCTGAAAAAGAAAGAGAAATCCTGTTCCATAAAATTCAAAGTTCGTCAAAAGACATAGGCATAGGCATTGTCGGCAATGAAGAGATTGACAGATTGAATATCTTAAGAGCCACAAAACTTTCGATGCAGCTTGCAGTAGAAAACCTTTCAATGCCTCCGGATATATTGATAATAGATGCCCTGTCGCTTCCTTCGGTTCCGATAAGACAACTCTCACCGATAAGAGGAGAGAGCGTAAGCGCCTCGGTTGCTGCCGCCTCGATAATAGCGAAGTTTGTAAGAGATAAAATCATGCTGGATTACCATTGCCAATATCCGGATTATAATTTTGAAAAACATAAAGGTTATTCTACGAGAGAACACCTTGACATGTTACAGGTTTACGGTCCCTGCCCTATTCACAGAAAAACCTTCCATGGGGTAATGTCATTAGAATTGCCATTTTGACTTTTATCTTTATAATCTGAACTATTTTCTCAGTTCCCCACCTGTTTTACCAAGTAAATATTTTACAAGTGAGGCATGGAGCTCTTCAATTTCTTCATCTGTGAGAGTTTTTTCTTTAGACCTGTATATGATATTGAATGCCAGACTCTTTTTCCCTTCAGGGATATTAGTTCCTTTATAAAAGTCAAAAATCGAAATATCTTCTATAAGTTCTGATGGGAAATTCCTGATAATATCCTTAATCTCAGCAGCAGAAATATTTTCATCAACAACAACAGCAATATCTCGCTCTATACAAGGATATTTTGGGATCTGACTGTATTTTATCGAATCAGGAATAAGTGTTAAGAAAAGATCGAGATTAATTTCAAATAAGACAATCTCCGGCTTTTGTTTTATCAGGTCAAGTTTTTCCACTATTTCAGGCCCGAGGACTCCAAGATATCCCACATAAAAGTTTTTAACGTATATATCGCATGCCTGACCGGTATGCAGAAATGGTTCTGAAGATGAAGAGAATGAATATTCACTTATCTTTAAATCTTCAAACATGGATTCCAGCGCACCCTTTGTGATAAAAAATTCCTGCACATCTTCTTTCCAAAGTGAAGGTGTCTTTTCCCTGTAAAATATGCCTCCAAGTCTTAACTCCTCCAATGGAAGCATTTTTTCTATATCCTCCCGGAGATCCGCCGTGGCGGAAAAGACTCTCGATATCTCGAAGAACCTTATGTCCTCTATCCCCCTATCCAGATTATATTTCAGATTTCCAATTAATGCCGGAATCAGGGTCGTCCTCAGCAGGCATTCATCCTGACTTAGTGGATTATTTATAGCAATTACCTTCCTTCTCCTGTCAGAATCGGGTATAGCAAGCATATCGAGACTTGACATACCCATAAAACTGTAATTAATCACCTCAGAAAAACCTGTCTTTCTCATCGCTTCCCTTAGTCTGTTAATATTCATTGTTTTTTTATTCAAACGACCTGATGAAAGAGGACTTTTAGGAATCGTTGTTGGGATCATACTGTAGCCGTAAATCCTTGCTATCTCTTCAGCTATATCGCTGTCTCTTTTGATATCACGTCTGTGTGAAGGAGGATATACAACAAAAACATTTCCTTTATCCTCTGCAGGAATACCAAGCCTCTTTAGTATTTCAAGCATATCAACATTCGAGAGGTTTGTTCCTAAAATATTATTTATCCTCTTATACCCTACCTCTACAGGTTCGGACACATATTTCACAGGGTAAACATCTATTATTTTATGAATTGTTCCACCAGCAATCTCACTAATTATAAGTGCTGCTCTATTGAGTGCCTTTTCGAGAAATTCTATATCAGTGCCCCTTTCAAACCTGTAAGAAGACTCGCTTGTGAGATTTAGTTTCTTTGATGTCCTTCTGATCGAGAAAGGCTCAAAATACGCACTTTCAAGAAATATATTTTGGGTCTTATCAGAAACCTCTGTTTCCATACCACCCATGACTCCTGCAATTGCAATTGGGTTAACGCTGTCCCATATAAGCAGTGCGTCCTCATGCAATTCCCTCTCGATACCATCAAGTGTTACAATTTTGTTATTAGTGCCTGCAGTGGATATCCTTATCTTTTTACTACTAATTTTATCAGCATCGAATGCATGCAAGGGATGTCCAAACTCTAAAAGCACATAATTTGTGATATCAACAATATTATTTATCGCTCTGATGCCGCATTTTTCCAAACGTGTCTTAATCCATTCAGGAGATTCAGAAATCATTACATCCTTTATTACCCTGCCGGCATATCTATTGCAGAGTTGAGGGGTCAATATCTCAACAAAAAAATCAGAAATAGGCTGTTCTCCTTTAATATCATGTGCAGGTATTTTCAATGGAGTCTTAAAAGCTGCAGATAATTCTCTTGCTATGCCTATTATACTCAGGCAATCAGGCCTGTTCGGAGTGACATTAACCTCAAAAACAGTATCGCCTTTTACAGACTCTGATCCCTCAACCTCAAGGCCTATCATAGTAAGCCTCTCAGCCACCTCTTCAGGAGTTGCAGTAATATCAACAAATTCTTTTAACCATTCATATGGTACACGCATGGTGTCTATTATATATTTGCGAAACAAGGATTGACAAGCAGTATAGTGCTCTTGTCATTCCCGCGAAAGCTGGAATCCAGAAAAGCACTGGATTCCGTGTCAAGCACGGAATGACATAATCGGAATGATCACTATTTTCGTACGACCATATTTTCTAATGGGCTCATTAATTCTGTAGTGCTGTCCCGAATGCTTTCGGGATTCAGCATCTCTTCGCCCTATGACTACCCACCTAAGCAGAGAATATCTCCTTGACCAATTCAGAGGTTTTAATCAATAATCAACCCATAAAGACCCTTACTACTTATATCTTCCCCTCCCTTGATGGTCTATGACTCATCGAGGAGGGGTATGGGGAGAGTGAACGACTATGGGGTAGTAACTGTAAGTGAACCCTGCGCTAACGTGATAGTGCTGGGGAAATACGACTTGGGAAAGATAATAGTCGCCTTCCACTATGCCCTCCGAGTTGTCCAAAGATATATCCAGGAACAATTAGGACATAATCACTCAAAGACAACAGAAATATATACTCACATGAGCGCAAAGAGTCTGGGTAAAATACAGAGTCCGCTGGACAGTTTACACTTAAAGAAAGGAGGCAGCAACTGACAGATTTTGTCATACGGAGAGAGTTGGGATATCCGAACCATGTTCGTCTATCACCCCGATTTTGGGGTATATCCGAACTCAAGTGCGGATATGAACAAGTTATCTGCTCATTGCGGGCAGGGAAAGGAGGAGAACAATGACCGAAAGAATAATCGAGATTGAAGCCGAATCATTGGAAGAAGCCAGAGAACTGGTTAAATCTCAAATACCTGAGGGTCTTTGCTTGCTTTCCGAGAAGGTTATCTCAGATGGAAAGCCGAAAACTGTAAAAGCCTTTGCAGATACATCAAAAGCAGCCTTTGCGAAGGCTCAAAGTGAATTACCAGCCAATGCAAGTGTATTAGAGAAAAAGGAGCTTGTTGCACCTGAACAAAAGGTAATTACGACTGAAGCGTTTGATGAGCAAAGTGCAAAAGCACAGGTAGGGAACCAGATCGGCAATAGTGCAATAATCAAGGCTCTTAAGTTGACAACATCGGGTAAACAGGGATTTCTAGGGATTGGGAAGAAACCGAATCAGTATAATGCCGAGATATTTCAACAAGCCGTTGTTGAAATCACCTACAAGACGAAAGCCAAAATCTCTGCTGAAATAGGTAAAGAAAAAATCTATGACGGGCCTCCCATAAGTGACCTCACACAAGCGGACTTAATCAGAGAACTTCAGCGAATGGGCATGTCCGACGCCGAACTTAAAGTTAAGATGGCAATAACAGTGGCCTCAGTTTTTGACCGTCAACAAATAAGTGCCATCCATCTTAGCGACAAGCCACTAACGCTTGAGGACTTACCGCTACGGTGGGCGGTGCACTGTATCTATCACGGAGCGCGGCCGATTATACGATGACTTTGCTGACAGCAGGCGTGTTCTCCTCGCCACTGGGTCATCAGGTCAAAATGGGGTTGCTCAATCATAGGGAGCAGACCAACCAGCGTGCAAACGGACGAAAAGAAGGGACAACAGCGACCATTTTTTGTCGATGTAAACAGGAAGCATATTAAATGGCTGAAATTATAAGGTTAGTTGGTTTAATTATAAGTGGTTTCGTTACACTTGCTGGTATATTGGGACTTATACTTGCTTATCAGGATGTCAGAGATAGAGATACTTCTTCGCTTCTTCTATCTATCATTTTAACTATTATAGGAACAACATTCATAATAGTAATTGAGAAATGGTATAGGAAAAATCTAAAAGCACAGACACAATCGGGCAACTATCGTTGCAGCAATTGCAACAAAGAATTGGAAGAGATTGGAATCCCGCCACAAATTCAATTCATTCAACAGTACCGGCAGGTCATAAATATTGGTTCCGAACAGGTGCCCGAGGAAATCAAGAACGATCCTTATTTGTATCGAGGCTTCTTTTGCCGTGCTTGCAAGAAAGTATTCTGTCCGAGTTGTTCTCACATGCAAGGTGAAGTATGCCCGAGATGCGGACAGAGGCAATTAATGCCAGCTTATCGTCCGCTATTGAAAGGTTTATAATCACTATTAGTAATAGGATGATTCTATTAAAAGGATGAAGAATGCCCGTAACTAACAGATAACCACAGCCAAAAGATTAATATCCAAACGCTATCGCACTTCTTTTGGCCAAGAACGTTATCTGCTCAGTGAAAGCAATGAATGAACTAAGGTGTCAGAAAAATGGATGAACTTTTTAATATCACAAAAGAATCGTATGGACTAATAAATTTTAGCCCTCTCGGTGAACCATACACCAAATGGGCACCTGTTTACAAAAACCCTGATGAGCCTGACAAAATTGTCGTGGAATATCCGGCAATAGATTCGTGTTATGGATTGGGTGTCGATCAAGTTGCCACGTGGATAATGGAATACTTCACACAGCTTCCAAATCGTGGGGTCATAATGTATGCAGTAATGGACAAAGGTCTGGGGGGCGCTGGGCATCCTCATGACTTGGTCTGTGACTTGGTCTGGGGTCTGACTTGATTATTGACATTTGTAATACAAAGGGCGTCCAACCTAAATAACACAAGAAAATAAAAAATGTGTTCTTCTATTTAAAGATGCCTGCAACTGGCGGTTAACAACAAGCCAGAACAAGACATGAGAAGTCCTTTTACTTTATCAGCTTCTAATTTGTTATAATTGCTGTAACCGATTAGAAAGGTAGGCATCAATGAGTAAGAAGGAATTACTTATAAACGAGATTGAGCAAGTTCCAGAGCCTTTTCTTGATGAAGTGTTGGACTTCGTCCACTTTCTAAAGACAAAGATAATAAAGGAAAGACTTGACATTGCCATCGCAAGCGAGTCTTCTCTCAAGAAAGATTGGCTGAGACCAGAGGAAGATGAGGCGTGGCAAAGTTTGTAAAAGGCGATGTCGTTGTTGTTCCTTTCCCTTTTTCTGACTTAACACAAGCCAAAAGACGTCCTGCCTTAGTCATTTCAAAATTAGAGGGTGATGATTTGATTCTCTGTCAGATAACCAGTCAATCTATTAAAGACAATTATGCACTTTTGCTTGATGATAGAGACTTTGAGACAGGGAGCTTAAACCAGCCAAGCAATGTAAGACCTAACCGCATATTTACGGCAGATAGCCATATTATTCTCTACAAAGTTGGCAATCTTACAATCAAGAAACGCAAAGAGATTATTGAAAAAATAGTTGAAATTATCAGAAACTGAAAATGATATTCTGTATGTTCCTGCAACGGACGGCTAACACGTTGCAAAAGACTGACATCCAAACCCTTCAGGCTTCATTTGCAACGGAAACGTTAGGCAAAATTCACGGTCAATTTTGTATAATTAAAATAAAAAGGGGGCAAAAATGCAGACAACTAAGCAAGAGGTAAGCGATCTCCTCAATCGTTTGCCAGATGATTGCACCTTAGAGGATGTTCAATATCATCTTTATGTTCTTCAGAAAATTGAACGCGGGTTGAAGGATGTAGAGGAAGGACGAGTTTATACACAAGAAGAAGTAGAGAAAAAAATGTCAAAATGGCTCGAAAAATAATTTGGTCTTTTGAAGCCACCGATGACCTTGAAGCGATTGCTGACTATATCGCAAGAGATTCTTCTTTTTATGCTGCATCATTTGTTATAGAAGTCCGTGAAGCAAGTCGTTCCCTCAATGAGTTTTCAGAACGCGGCCGCATTGTTCCTGAATTGTCAAATCCTTCTATCCGTGAACTTTTCATTAAAGATTACCGCCTTATTTATCGAATTGAAGAATCTCGTGTTGATATTTTGGGTCTTATTCATGGAAGAAGAGACTTAAAGACATTATGGAAAAAAGAACAAAGGGAAAATTGACCGTAAACTATCGCCTAACACCAGACCAAAAGATTAATCGTCCAAATGCTATCGCACTTCTTTTGGCCTTAAACGTTATGTGAAATTTCGGGCATGACAAGGAGTAAGGGATTATGAAAATACAACAACGGTTCTAATTAGAGAGAATGCCCGCAACTTCATTTAACAACAGGCTTGCGCAAAGGCCAAGAGGCAAACAAATTACGTGCATAAGGTAAAATAAAGAAAAGCCCCAAAAGGAGGTGTCATGAGATATAAAGTAAATCTCAAAAAAACAGAGGAAGGTTATTCTATTTGGGTACCCGGCTTGCCCGGCTGCTGGTCTCAAGGGAAAACTGAAGAAGAAGCATTAGAAAACATTAAAGATGCTATACAGTCATATTTGGAGGCTGTCGAGAAACTTTGCAAAGGCAAAAAGTCCCGTTATGTCGAAGTAACCTATGCCTAAATTACCGGGGATAAACCATCAACGGGCATTGCGGGCATTCAAAAAAGCAGGTTTCTGGATAGTAAATGAAAGCAAGCATGTCACAATGACAAATGGCGAAAGGATTATCACAATTCCAAGAGCAAATCCTGTTGATGCTTTCACAATGGCAGGTATAGTTAAAGATGCTGGATTTACCGTTGAGGAATTCAAGAAACTTCTATAAAGACTGCCCGCACCGACAGATAACACGTTGCAACAGACTAACATACAAACCTTTCAGGCTTCTTTTGCAACGGAAACGTTATCTTCTCATTGCAGGGCAAAGGAAGGAATATATTGAAGACATGTAGAACGTCCTATTTTTTACTGACTCGCTCTTGGAGTTTTTTTGGTTAACAAGAATCGAAAAGAAAGAGGAGGAAATTATGAATTTTCGCATATCTTTCTGGTTTGTGATCATTTTTTCGTTGGTCAGTATCGTTGCATTAAGTTGTTCCGCCTCGAAAGAAGAGGTTCGAGAATTTTATCAGGCTATGATTGATGGTGATCATGTCAAAATCAAGACATTACTTGAGCAAAACCCAAAGCTCAGTAATGCCAAATATCGAGATCATCCTATAATTCATTATGCATTTTGCAGTTCTGTACCTATTCCTGACCAGCTGCGGACTGTCAACCTGCTTCTGGAGCACGGCACAAGTTTGGAAGGTGAGACCGGCAGAGTCTGTCTTGGCTGTGCAATCATGCAAGGAGATGCCCTTCTTTTTGAATTACTCCTTAAGCACGGGGCTGACCCCACGCTAAAAGTAAAGAGCCCTCCGCGTCAGGAGGAGATAACAGCTTTGGAGATGGCAAAAATTTATGATTCCAAAGAAATTATTGAGCTAATAGAAAAATATACGAAAAAATAGAAAGAAAATAAAAAATGTGGTGCCGGTCTTAGCCCTTGGTTGGGAGAGGAAGTCTGGGTTGTGCATTATCATCTTGAGGAGCATTACCAAATACCACTCGAAAAGCCAGGTCGAAAGTCGGTGCCAAAGAGAACTCGCTATCAAATTATTAGGCTTTATGACCATACTTGCTTTGGCTGCGGCGCAACAGATAAACCGCTCCATATCGATCACATAATACCGCAAAGCAAAGATGGTGACTCTGCTTTCCGAAATCTTCAACCTCTTTGTGAAACTTGCGGTAATTTGAAGGGCGATGAACTGTCA
>JBGQLV010000038.1:0-25658 GCA_041500225.1 Thermodesulfovibrionia bacterium
ATCAGTTCGCAGACGCGTTCGCCCGGGCGTGGTTCAAGCTGACGCACCGCGACATGGGCCCGCGCGCGCGCTATCTCGGCCCGGAGGTGCCGGCCGAAGAGCTCATCTGGCAAGACCCCATTCCCGCGGTCAATCACAAACTGATTGATGAAAAGGACATCGCCTCCCTCAAGGGGAAGATCCTGGCTTCAGGGCTGTCTGTCTCGGAGCTGGTTTCGACCGCCTGGGCGTCGGCGTCCACCTTCCGTGGCTCCGACAAGCGCGGTGGTGCGAACGGTGCCCGCATTCGTCTGGCACCGCAGAAGGATTGGGAAGTCAACCAGCCCGCTCAGCTGGCGAAGGTGCTCAAGACCTTGGAGGGCATCCAGAGCGCGTTCAACAGCGCACAGTCCGGCGACAAGAAGGTTTCACTGGCTGACCTGATCGTTCTGGCCGGTTGCGCGGGCGTCGAGCAGGCTGCAAAGAATGCTGGTCACGAGGTGACCGTTCCTTTCGCGCCGGGACGCATGGACGCCTCGCAGGAGCAAACCGATGCGGCCTCCTTCGCCGTGCTCGAGCCGATCGCGGACGGCTTCCGCAACTACCAGAAGACCCGCTATGCCATATCGACCGAAGAGTTGCTGGTTGACAAGGCGCAATTGCTGACGTTGACCGCTCCTGAGATGACCGTTCTCGTTGGCGGCATGCGTGTCCTGAATGCCAACGTCGGACAGTCCCGGCACGGCGTCTTCACCAAGCGGCCTGAGGTGCTCACCAATGACTTCTTCGTGAATCTGCTCGACATGAGCACGACGTGGAAGGCGACCGCGGAAGACGATGACGTGTTCGAGGGGCGTGATCGCGCAACGGGTGAGCTCAAGTGGACCGGCACCCGTGTCGACCTAATCTTCGGTTCGAACTCCCAACTCCGGGCCTTGGCAGAAGTCTACGGATGTGAGGACTCCCAGGAGAAGTTCCTGCACGACTTTGTAGAGGTGTGGAACAAAGTCATGAACCTTGACCGTTTCGACCTCGCCTGATCGTAGCATAAACGTCTTCGAGGGCTTCTGACAGGGTAGCGAAAAAACGGTCAGCTAACAACCGGTTCCAGCGGTCGGCTTACCGCCGCCGCTGAACCGGAACGTTAAACATCTCTTTGATATCCCTCAGGCTTTTGGTAATCATAAAACTGTTTGCTTGTATTAGAGACACCATATGGCAGCCTTGCATAACGCGTGTATGTAGGTAAAGCGTAGACCCCGAAAAGTCTAGAGCATCAGTTCACGTTTTTTCGTCTTTACAACGTGTCAGTTCCATTCACTTCCATTTGTATGTCTCACCTGTCGATAAGTATTGATGGGGTTCAGTTGATGAAGTATTCAATGAATTCTCAGAACTCCTGAATTTCTCCACTTGTGGCTGTACTCCTCACAGACGTAGTGGGATGTAGCGCGTTGAATACCGGATAAAATCAATGATGTGAGAAAGTTCATAAAAAACACTCTTTCTATGTGGAAGAAACGTGCGGAAAGTATCCGAGTAATCACTCTTTGTTTCTTTCGCAAATCTTCATTTTTTTATCAATTTCCGGAGTGTTTATTAGCAGGTGTTACGTGCGCCCGATCACAAATGATCATGATGTTAAGTAGATGAAGGACTTTGCACCGGAGAATTCAGAATGAAAGCAACATCTTTAATCCTGTTAAGAAAATATCTGAACTACCGGAATGTATCCGGAATAAATCGGAATCACTTTTCATAGTGAAGCGTAATATGCAGATGAGTCAAATCTTCATTCCCCACAAGTAACGCCTTGATAACAAAAAGGGGACAGGCCGCAACATGCCGCTAAAAGAGTTTTCCTGCAAACAATGCGGAAACTGTTGTTTGAATCTTTCAGTCGCCTTTATAACGTGTGCCGATGAGAAAGATATAGAACAGTAGGAGAAGAAGGGAAGAAGCGACATTCCGGAATGTACGGGGAAATGGCGGGCTTGTTTTTCTATATCCATATAGGTATAATTAACAATAGGAGCGGATAGGAAGTGAAGCCCTTATTCTGGGTGGCGTCAGCCAAAAAGGATCTTCTGGAAATGCCGGATCAAGTGGTCGATCTTGTTGGCTATGCTTTGTATTTGGCGCAGTGCAGCCTTAAGCATCCTCAGGCCAAGCCGCTCAAGGGGTTTGGTTCAGCCGGAGTATTGGAGGTGGTGGAAGATGATGACGGGAATACCTATCGTGCTGTGTATACCATCAGATTTAGTAACAGAGTCTATGTTTTGCATTGCTTCCAGAAGAAATCACGAAAGGGTATTGAGACACCGAAACAAGATATGGATTTGATCGAGGCGAGGCTGAAACTGGCCCGCCGCCATTCGGAAGGAGCAGAAATATGAAAGAAATCGAAAAAGGTAGCGCAAATGTTTATGCAGATCTTGGCATGACTGATGCGGGAGAAATGCTGGTCAAGGCTCAATTGGCGACCAAGATTGCCGAGATTATCAAGCACAGTAGAATGACGCAAGTGCAGGCAGCAGAACTGCTCGGCATGCCTCAGCCGAAGCTCTCCAATATGCTGCGCGGACGGTTTCGCGGCATTTCGGAAGCCAAGATGCTGGAGTGCCTGACTAGGCTGGGCCGTGACGTGCAGATCGTGATCAAGGCGGCGTCCAGATTGCGCAAGACCGGCCAGGTATCGGTGCTCTCTGCTTGATTTAATGCTTTTGCTACCAAAGCATCATGGGGTCTCAAAAAAATCATCCGTATATATAAAAGCTGTCTTGGCATCCCTTACTTCTTTGTTTTTTTAAAGCGATCCAAAGAGACTACTTTCGCGTTGAGTGATTTTTTTTCTTCAGGCACAACAGATGTTTTGGATTCCTCAGGTTGATCTTCCATATCCCACATGTCCCATCTGTCAAACCTCACCTTTGCATCTGAAGAAAATACAGATACTATATCGTCAAAGTATAAAAAACATTTTTCAGGTTTGTTGTTAACCCCGAAACCCAGGGCTGTTATGATACTTCCATCCTCAGTCCATTGAAGGTTCTTGTAGTTTTTCTGGTTGAATACCAAAAAAATTCCTTTCTTTTTCTCTTCTTCTGTGAATCCCCTGTTACCTATAGTGGAGTTATCAGAATATTTCACGACTATATAAACCTGTCCATAATCATTTAACAGATCATAGAATAAATTTTGGAGGTATTTAATTTGATTTTTCATCCCTTTATCTTATATCATTTCCTAAAAATTCAGACAAAAAAATACTGATGAATAACCGTGCCACAGAGACCGCAGGGTATCTAAATAGAGTCTGTCCATAAAGTCTGCTTATATATGTGTCATTCCGGCAGTTCTCAAGCCGGAATCCAGTTCTTTATAGCTTCTGGATTCCCGATAATAGGGGGGGGAGGGGCTTCCGGGGGAGGAAGCCCCTCGTTGGAGGGAAGCTCTAAATCTCTTTCTGAGGTGCCTTTCTCATAAATGCAGGCACATCAATACGGTCTTCATACGACATAATTTCTGTTGGTACTATATCCACACTATAATCCGGCTTCAGATTCTTTGATAAAACCCTCTCTGAACCTCTAAAACTTACAGGATGCTTAATAGGTGTCCACTTTTTAATCTGCGGCAACTCCACCTTTTCTCTCTGATCGTTAAAACCTGTTGCGATTACAGTAACCCTTACCTCGTCACCGATATCAGGATCTATAACAGCACCAAATATGAGGTGCACTTCCTCGTGCGCAGAGTCATATATGAAGGAAGCCGCTTCCTGAACATCGTTTAGCGAAAGTTCAAGGCCACCTGTAATATTTATTAGAATGCCTTTTGCACCTTCAATAGATGACTCCTCGAGCAAAGGATTTGATATGGCCTTTTTAGCTGCCTCGAGCGCTCCTCCTTCTCCTCTTCCCAGGCCGGAGCCCATAACTCCACGGCCTTTATCCTCTATAATCGTCCTGACATCAGCAAAGTCAACATTGATTAGCCCTGGAATCAGGATGATATCAGATATCCCCTGAACTGCCTGCTTCAGGACATCATTGGCTATGGCAAAGGACTTAAGCAGAGGAGTTCCCTTCTCAACAACAAGACCTATCCTGTCATTTGGTATTACAATCAGGGTATCTACATTTTTCCTCAGTTCTTTTATCCCCTCTTCTGCATTTATCCATCTCATTTTCCCTTCATAAAAAAATGGCTTGGTAATAACAGCAACCGTAATGGCACCGAGTTCTTTTGAAATACCGGCAATTACAGGTCCGGCGCCTGTACCTGTGCCTCCGCCCATCCCGGCAGTTATAAAGACCATATCAGAGCCCTCAAGCGATTCAGCAATTGCAGTCCCGTCTTCAAGGGCTGCCTCTTTACCGATCTGAGGGTTTGAACCTGCTCCAAGTCCCCTGGTAAGATTAGCGCCAATCTGTACCTTAACAGGCGCAAGAGAGGTTTCGAGTGCCTGCATATCAGTGTTAATAGCTACAAATTCAACCCCGTGGAGGTTCGAAGAGATCATATTATTGATAGCATTGCCTCCGGCTCCTCCAACACCGATAACCTTTATCTTCGCCTTCTGTCCCCTTACTTCTTCAATTTCAAACATACACACCTCCTTTTTTTATCTAAAAATTCCTTTTACCCAATCCTTCATCTTTCCGAATATCCCTGTAAAAGCATCAGGGTAAAATACCCTGCCTGATTCTGTTTCTAAACCGTAAAGCACAAGGCCGACACCCGTGGCATACATTGGATTATTTACAATATTTTTGCACCCTTTTATGTCATTGGGAAAACCTATTCTGACAGGGAGTCCTAATACTGCCTCTGCCATCCTGTCGAGACCTTCAAGCAAAGAACCGCCTCCTGTAAGGACAATTCCTGTTGATGCAACATCATAAGCTGAACAGGATATGAGTTCACCTTTTACTAAATCCAGCAGTTCCTCGGTTCTTGGCTGTATAATCTCTGAAAGGCACCTGCGCAATATCTTTCTTCCCTGTCCTGCTTGAATTATATCTATCTCTTCTGAGTCGCTCACCATACTTGTTGCAGCAGATCCAAAACTTTTTTTAACCCTTTCAGCCTCGGATATGGAAACCCTCAGGCCAACAGCAATATCATTTGTAAAATGGTTCCCTCCAATGGCAAGAACAGATGTGTGTCTAAGCCAGCCATCCTTATAAAGTATAATATCTGTTGTACCACCGCCGATATCCACAATAGCAACACCAAGTTCTTTCTCATCATCTGTAAGTATCGCCTCTGCTGATGCGACAGGTTCAAAGACTATATCAGCAACCTCAAGGCCTACCTTTTCACAGCATTTGAGGAGGTTCTGCACCGAGGCTACAGCCCCTGTGACTATATAAACCTTTGCCTCGAGCCTCACCCCCATCATGCCTATAGGGTCTCTGATACCATTCTGGCCGTCGAGGATATACCCCGTTGGAATAACATGCAGTACCTCCCTGTCAAGTGGTACATAAACAGCCTTTGCAGAGTCTATTACGCGCTCTACGTCCACATAAGCCACCTCTTTGCCTCTTAGACCAACAGCTCCATAGCTGTTAAACCCTTTAATATGACCGCCTGCAATACCAACATATACTGCATTTATTTCGACACCTGTAATAGACTCAGCTGTCTTCACAGCGTTTTTTATTGACTCCACTGTTGACTCTATATCTACGACCACACCCTTTCTGAGTCCTGTTGAAGCAGATGTACTAATTCCGCGTATTTCTAACTCGCCTTCTATCAATTCCCCAACGACAGCGCAAATCTTTGTAGTCCCTACATCAAGCCCTACAATAATATTCCCATGATGAGACTGCCTGAACATCACTTAATCACCTCGTTGGTTATAGGTTTTACGATCGCCTTGCCTGCAAATCTTAAATCTATATAATCAACAGGAATGCCCCTATTTTTTATCTCGTCTTCTAATTCAATCAGCCTTTTAAGTTTTTCTTCTAACATCCCAGAACCCATTTTTACAACAGTTCCATCGATTGTTACAGTAAGCTCATGTGGCTTTCGTGCAAATATATCAATGTGGTCTCTTTCTGGCGAAAACCCTTTATCATTCATCAACCTTGCAAGGTTAAGGGCCTCTGAAAACCCCTCTTTTTCTCTGAACGGATCCCCTGTAATAACTGGAAGGAACGGTATTGAATCACCCTTAAGTTCTTCAAGGAGTTTACCCTTCTCATCTATTAAGAAAAGATGGCTATTCATATCAAGAAGTGCAAATGATACCGCTTCCTCTATTACCAAAGACAGTGTATCAGGGAATTGTTTCCTCACACTTATGGATTTAATCCATGGAGATTTGAGCAATCTCAGACTCACCTTTTTATTTGAAATCGTAATCAGACTATCATTCGCATTAACCCCGGTCAGTACCCTTAGTTCATCGTCTGTTAGATGTTTATTCCCGGTAAATACAACGTGTTTAATAGGCAATACCGATCTTACTGGACGCAAGTAAATATATATAAATATTGCGATTGCAAAAATGACGATGAAAACAGCTACATTGCGGAATATACCAAAAATATTTATCTTTTTACCCGCCCTCATTAAATTATTGGCCTTCATCAATAACACCTCTGATTATCTCTCCTATCAAGGCAGGAAAATCAAACCCTGCAAGGCTTGCTATCTTCGGCAGCAAACTCATTTCAGTCATACCCGGAATAGTATTAACCTCAAGTACATAGGGATTGCCTTCTGTATCAACCCTTAGGTCAACCCTTGTAGCACCCTTACACCCGAGGGCAATATGAGCAGAAATAGCAGCCGCCTTTGCCATTTCATAAGCCTTACTGTCTATTTCTGGAGGAAGTATATATTCTGTCCGACCTGCGGTATATTTGGCCTCATAATTATAAAACTCAAGAGATGGCCTTACCTCAACCCCACCTAATACCCTGCCATTGAGTATTCCTATGTGTACCTCTTTCCCCGCTATATATTTTTCAATAATTACCCTTGCCCCATAAGAATAGGCTGTCTCTAATGCTTGCTCAAGGCTCGTTTCATCTCTTACAATACTTACCCCAACGCTTGAACCTTCTGTTGCTGGCTTGACAACCCAGGGCAGAGTGAATTCTACAAGAGACGAAGGACGAGAGACGAAGGACGAACTCTTCGTTATCTGCTCTTTACTTAATACAACAAATGGTGGTACGGGGATATTGTGATAAAGGAAAATTTTCTTTGACGCCTCTTTGTCCATTGCAAGGGCAGATGCAAGCACCCCGGAACCTGTATAAGGGATACCTAAAACCTCAAGCATGCCCTGTATGGAGCCGTTTTCTCCCTGTCCTCCATGCAGTGCAAGAAATACCACCTCTATCTCCTCTCTATTCAGCACATTACAAATATCAGGGCCGACATCTATAGCAACCGCATTATAACCTGATCCTTTCAAAGCGCTATAAATTGCGGTTCCACTCCTGAGAGATATTTCTCTTTCGGCTGATATCCCACCCATTAATACACCTATTTTCTTATCCGTTAACAACGTCTCTCCCAACTATCTTTATCTCCGGCTCAAGCACCACTCCAAATCTTTCTTTAACTCTATGAGCAACTTCCTCCATAAGCCTGATAAAATCAGAGGCCTTTGCTTCTCCTTTATTTATAAAGAAATTCGCATGTATGCTGCTCACTTCAACATCGCCGATTTTAATACCTTTGCATCCTGCTTCATCTATAAGCTTACCTGCAGATAACCCCGCAGGATTTTTAAATACACAGCCGGCAGATGGTTCCCGGAGAGGCTGTTTTTCTCTCTTTTTCTCCAGAAAATCGTCAACCTTAGCTGAAACCTTTTCCTTTTCATCCTTCTTGAGCTTTATTTCTGCATCAAGAATTAATTCATTTCGTGAAATACTTGTACTTCTATATCCAAAGTTAATCTCCTCTGCCTTAAACCTTTTAATCCTACCTTCAATGTCCATTACCTCAACTGAAATAAGAACATCCTTCATTTCATAGCCGAATGCACCTGCATTTCCAAAGATTGCGCCACTAACAGTTCCTGGTATGCCTGCAAGTCCCTCTACACCTGAATAACCATTTTCTTTCGAGAAATTCACAATCCTCTGGAGTAAAGTCCCGGCCTCAGCAAATAAATACGCATAGTTATTATCCTTACTTAAGACCCCCGTCCTTCTGAAAGACCTTAAAGATATAACAGCGCCCTCTATGCCACCGTCTCTCACTAAGATATTTGTTCCTCCTCCAAGGGGAAAAAAAGGTATCTTATTTCTTCTCAAGTTAATATGCATGTTTTTTAGTGAAGAAAGGTCTTGAGGCATGGCAAAGATATCCGCAGGTCCCCCGATCCTCAATGATGTATGGTTTCTCATTGGCTCCCTAAATTTCACCTCGCCTTCAAAGAGGCCCTCAGAAAATATATCTTTAGCTCTTTCTTCCATACCCTGGTTTGTCATCCTTTAACTTCAACCTTTAGCCGTTTGAGTATCTCATCGCCTATCTTCCATACATTGCCTGCCCCGAGAGTAAGAAGAATATCATCTTCCCTCATATTAGAGATTAAATGCCTTATCGCATCTTCCCTATCTTCTGCATATAAAACACTGCTATGCCCTGCTTTTTTAATCCTCTCAAGCAAGGTTGCTGAGTTCACGCCCTTTACAGGTTTTTCACCGGCAGAATAAATATCAAGAAGTGTGAGTGAATCAGCATCATTAAACGAAGATGAAAACTCATCCATGAGGTCTCTTGTCCTTGTATATCTGTGAGGCTGAAATAAGACAAATAATCGTCCCGACCTCTGCTTTCTGCCTTCTGCCTTCTGATTTCTGATTAAAAGTCCTTCCTTTGCTGCCTTCAGTGTTGCCCTTATTTCTGAGGGGTGGTGGCCATAATCATCGAATACCTTTATCCCCTTTACCTCGCCCTTAAACTCAAACCTCCTCTGTATACCGCTAAACCTTTTCAGTGCATCTTTAATTATTGATACATCCAGTTTTAGAATTAATGCTACCCCGATAGCAGCCAGGCTGTTGAGGACATTATGTATTCCGGGCGCAGGAAGGTCGAAACTCCCAAGATTTCTGCCCTTATAAATTACTTCAAAGCTTACCGACATAAAACCTTTTCTAATATTTTCTGCATAAAGTTCTGCTTCATTGGTAAGTCCATATGTGATGTATCTTCTGTGAATAGATGGCAAAAGTTCACGCAGGTGTTCGTTCTCAATACAAACTATTGATACGCCATAAAATGGAACTTTATTCATAAAGTAAAGAAATGCCTTTTTCAATAAATCCATTGTCTTGAAAAAATCCATATGTTCCCTGTCAATATTTGTGACAACTGCAATCGTTGGAGAAAGCTTAAGAAACGACCCGTCACTTTCATCAGCCTCTGCCACAAGGAATTCTCCCTGACCGAGTCTTGCGTTACTGCCTATTGCCTTTAGTCTTCCGCCTATGACAACAGTTGGGTCAAGACTGCCATGGGCAAGGATAGTCGATATTAAAGAAGTCGTTGTTGTCTTGCCATGTGCCCCTGCAACAAGTATCCCATACTTTAACCTTGCCAGCTCTGCAAGCATCTCTGCACGTGGTATTACAGGTATAGACCTGCTTTTTGCCTCAACGACCTCCGGATTATCACCTGAAACCGCTGAGGATACGACCAATACATGGGCATCGTCTATATTTTCTGCTTTATGACCTATATAGACCTTTATGCCTAACTTCCTCAATCTTGCCGTTGTCTCTGAATCTTTTAAATCAGAACCTGTCACCTCATAGCTAAGATTATGAAGCACCTCTGCAATACCCGACATCCCTATTCCGCCTATCCCGACAAAATGTATTACCCTGTATCTCTCAAACACCTTCGCTCCTTATATCAGTCGTTAGTGAACAGTATTTAGTGAATAGTAAAAACAATAACTATTCACTATTCACTTCTTTACAAGACTCATTGCTATATCAACCACCCTTGCACATGCCTCTGGTCTTCCAACCGCCCTGCTATTTCTTTGCATCTCTGCCCTCATTGTCTCATTTGTGTACAGCTCTCTTATGCTATTGGCGAGGTATTCCCCTTTAAGTTCACTGTCACGTATCATCTTCGCTGCACCCATCTCAAGAAGTTTCCTCGCATTTAATTCCTGGTGCTGTCCGGCTGCATAGGGATAAGGGATTAATATTGCCGGCTTTCCCAAAGCAGTCAACTCTGCAAGTGTTGTTGCACCTGCTCTTGAAATGACTATATCAGCAACAGCATACGCCTCGCCCATCTGATATATAAACGGAGTGATTGTTCCTTTGAATCCGGTCTTCCTATATGACTCCCTGATGTTTTCATAATCTCTTATTCCTGTCTGATGCAGGAACTGAATCTTATCCTTAAGGTCATACATATTGTTAAGGGCATTTACAATCGCCATATTTATACTCTTTGCACCTGAACTCCCTCCAAAAATAAATATAGTGAACAAACCCCTTTCAAGGGAGAAAAGTCTATACGCAGACTCGATGTCCCCCTTTAGAATCTGCATCCTGACAGGGTTCCCTGTAAGGAAGGTCTTTGCCTTTGGAAAGAATGAAATACTTTCTTGATAAGTTATGCACACTGCTCTTACGAATCTCCCAAGAATTTTATTGGTAAGTCCGGGTATGGAATTCTGTTCAAGTATCATGGTTGGTATTGACATAAGATATGCAGTAAGCATAGCTGCCCCTGATGCGTACCCTCCAACACCTATCACGATATCAGGTCTCACCGTCTTGATGATTTTGTAAGAATCAGCAATCGAGAAAAACGTCGTCACTATTGCCTTTACCTTTTTGACAGTTGATACTCCTACCAAACTCTCTGCCTTTAAAAACTTTATTGGATAGCCCTCCCTCGGAACCACCCTCGCTTCTATTCCATACTCTGTTCCAACAAATATTACCTCTGTTGAATCATCTCTGTTTTTAAACTCCTCAGCTACCGCCAGCCCTGGAAAGAGATGTCCACCAGTACCTCCGCCTGCTATTATTACCCTCATCGTGAAATATGAATTTCCATTTTTCTTCTGGCTCTTCTTCTTATAATTATTTCTTTATCAATCAATGTTGCACTTATTTGTTCACCTTTTGATATGTTAAGGAGTATTCCTATAGCAGCCAAATTCACAAGGAGAGCTGACCCTCCGTAACTGACAAATGGTAAGGGTAACCCTTTTGTAGGCACCAGGCCTGTAGCAACTGCAAAGTTGATAAGCGCCTGAAGAGAAATCATCAGTGAAAGTCCTATTGCCAGGTAATATACAAACTCGTCCTTTGCCTTGTTTGCAATTGATATACCCTTAATAAACAAAAGAAGAAAAAGCGCTATCACAACTGACACACCTATAAAACCAAACTCCTCACCGATAATAGAAAAGATAAAATCCGTATGGGATTCAGGAAGGTAAGACAATTTCTGTTTGGAACTTCCGAGACCTACACCTGCCAAGCCTCCGCTACCGAGTGCTATAAAAGACTGCACAAGCTGGAAGCCGCTGCCCTGAGCATCTTCCCACGGGTCAAGAAATGATATTAGCCTTCTGAGGCGATAAGGCTCTGTAACAAGCTTGAATATTACCGGCATGGCAAACACTAAGAGTGATGCAAGGTATCTGAGTCTTGTACCAGAAAGAAAAAGCATCGCAAATGTGAGGAATGCAAGACTCATTGCAGCCCCGAAGTCAGGCTGTTTGAGAATGGCTATCTGGAATATTATCATGATGAATACAGGTTTTATAAAAGATGTAAAACTATCCGTTCTATACTCCGGCATTGAGATATACCTTGCAAGGAATATGACCATGGAAAGCTTTACAAGCTCTGATGGCTGGAAGGTTGAAGGCCAGAGTCTTATCCATCTCCTTGCACCGCCGGCTGAGACTCCGATACTGGGTAGGAAAACAAACACTAACAGCACAAAAGAAAAAACCAAAAGGGGGATAGCCATCTTCTTTATTGTAGAAGGTTTCAGTCTATAGGCAAGAAACAGAAAGCTGAATCCTATAAGGATTGTAAATATATGTCTCTTGAAATAATAAAATTCAGTAACCCCTCTCTTTGCAAGTACAGGAGTAATAACAGATGTGGTGCTGTATATCATGAGTGCGCCAAAACCTATCAACAGAACTGTAATAAAGAGCAGCCACCTGTCATATTTACCCATTATTCCATCTCCATCACTATCTTTTTAAACTGCGTGCCTCTGTCCTCAAAGTTAGCAAACATATCAAAACTGGCACATGCAGGTGAAAGCAGAACAATATCGCCTTTTAATGCCATATTACGCGATATATTTACAGCTTCTCTTAGATCTTTAGCCATGACTGTCTCTGCGAGGTCCCCAAGTGCCCTTTTTATTTTTTCACCTGCTTCACCTATCAATACAACAGCCTTCACCCTTTCTCTTACTAAATGCCTCAATATAGAAAAATCTCCTGCCTTATCCCTGCCTCCTGCAATCAGGATAACCGGCTCCTTAAAACTTTCAAGCGATTTAATGACTGCACCGATATTAGTTCCCTTTGAATCGTTAAAATATTTGACACCGTTTAGCTCTTTGACAAATTCAAGCCTGTGCTCAAGACCAGGAAATTCCCTCAGGGAATCTATAACTGCCTTTATCGGGCAGTCTGCAAGGAGAGCCATGGCTGAAGCAGCCATGGCATTCTCCAGGTTATGGACACCTTTTATCTTTATCTCATCAGCCCTTATCAGGGGCATGGGGCATGGGGCATGGGGTAAGTCAGGAAGATTGCAATAAACCATACCATTTTTAAAGTAAATCCCATTGACCTCTTTTCTACGACTGAAGTAAAAGATCTTCGGTTTTTCACTTCTCACTTTTAACTTTTCACTTGCGACTTTCATTGTTTCAGGATCATCCCAGTTAAGTACCAGAAAATCGTCCTCTTTTTGATTTTCAAATATCCTTGCCTTTGCATCGCTGTATTCTTCGATCGAGTGGTACCTGTCGAGGTGATCAGGTGTAATATTGAGTATCGAAGCCACCTTTGGCCTGAAGTCCTTTATTGACTCGAGTTGAAAGCTTGATACCTCAGCAACAATAAAATCAGAGGCAAGGGGTAAGGGGTAAGGGGTAAGTTGACTATTGACCCTTGATCCATGACCCATAACCCTTTTTAGTATTTCCTCTGTCAGCGCATTCCCTATGTTTCCACCGAGAATTGTCTCAAACCCACCTTTTTTCATCATGAAGTCGAGTAATGCTGTTGTCGTTGATTTCCCATTTGTCCCTGTCACAGCCAAAAATGCAGGAATTTTTGAACTTTGAACTTTGAACTTATTATTATCTGATATGCCAGCTCAAGCTCGCCAATTATTGGTACGCCTCTCGCCTTTGCATTTGAAATAGGTGTGATTGTAAGCGGAACACCAGGGCTGATGACCAGCATATCAGATGATAAGAATATATCCTCGTGATGTGTTCCAAGGACAAGTCTGACTGAAGGTCTAAGTTTCGGTATAAAATCCTTAAGTTCATCCTCTTTCTTTATATCTGTTACCGTCACGTCTGCTCCAAGTTCAGTGAGCAGATTTGCCGCGCCTATACCGCTCCTGGCAAGGCCCACGACTGTCACATTCTTATCCTTTACTTCTATCTTCAACTTTCTCTGCCACCCTGTAATTCTTCCCCTTATTGTTCTTGCTTTTTGCAAAAGTCTTTGTCTTCCATTTTTTCTTTGCTAATATTTTTGTCTTCCCTGTTTTCTTCGCAAGCATCTTAGTCTTTTTATGTTTTGCTGTCCTTTTTACTATCCTTTTATCAGTCTTCAACCTTGAACTTTTCTTGTAAGATACCTTTTTTATATTAAGGTCATCATAGTCTGCCTTCGCAAAATAAACGTCTGGTTCTTCATTGTTCGCTATCACCCGGAATCCTTTTTGTACCAGTACCTCTGACTCTCTCCAGAGGTCATCTCTGCTCGGGCTCCCGAGGAGCGCAACTACAACCGTGTCCTTTTCACGTTCAGCAGCACATACAAAACAATGTCTTGCCTTGCGTGTATATCCTGTCTTTCCTCCAACAAGGTCTTCATCAGACCATAAAAGCCTGTTTGTGTTTTTAAGAAATATAGCATTCCCATTCTCTGTCGAGACCTCTGCTACACGGGTTCCGATGATCTCTTTCAGTTTGGAATATCTAAGCGCATAACTCATTATTTTTGATAAATCATAAGCAGTGATATACTGGCCGGGGCCGGGAAGCCCATGAGGGTTTATGAATTTAGTATCCTTTAACCCCATAGCAATCGCCTTGCTGTTCATCAGATAAACAAACTTTCCCTCAGATCCCGCCACTGCTTCTGCAAGAGCAACAGCCGCATCATTTGCAGATCCCAGTAAAGCAGCATAAAGAAGTGTCCTTACAGTAACCTTATCCCCTTCTTTGAACCCTGCCTTATGAGGAGAAACGTGAGAGGCATTTCTGCTTACCGTCACAACATCCGAAAGGTCCGCCTTCTCTATGGCTACTATTGCTGTCATCAGCTTTGTTGTACTTGCTGGTGCAAGCCTGAGATCAGGATTTTTAGCATATAGGATTCTTCCTGTTGATGCATCCATCGCAACTGCAGATCTGGAATAAACCTCTTCCGCAAGAGAACTTGAAAGTGAAAAGTGAAAAGTAAAAAGTGAAAACAAGAAGAAAAATAGAAAATATCTTTTATTAACTTTCAACTCTGAAACCTTCGGCCTGAGCTCGGGTCGAAGGCTTTGAACTTTAAACTTTTTTCCCATAAATCACCTCACCTTTAAAGTTGCCAGGCTTAACAAAGCAAGCATTATGCCAATTATCCAGAATCTTATAATCACCTTTGGTTCAGGCCACCCTTTTAATTCAAAGTGGTGATGAATAGGTGCCATCTTAAACACCCTTTTACCGGTAAGCTTAAAGGATGCTACCTGCAGCATGACAGAAATCGTCTCTATAACAAAGATGCCACCTACAATTGCAAGGACTATCTCATGTTTCGTTATTACAGCGAGGGTCCCAAGCGAGCCCCCGAGTCCAAGTGAACCTACGTCACCCATAAAAACATCCGCAGGGTAAGAGTTATACCAGAGGAACCCGAGTGAGGCCCCAAACATAGCGCCACAGAAAACAGTCAGTTCACCAGTGCCTGGAAGATAAAGGACCTGGAGGTACTGGGCCAGACCTTTATGCCCTGAGATATAAACAAGTACGCCACTGGCCAGGACAGCAACAGCCACAAGTCCTATTGCAAGCCCATCTATGCCGTCTGTAAGGTTGACCGCATTTGATGAACCTACTATTACAATCACTGAGAATGGTATGTAGAGCCATCCAAAATCAAGTAGCCATTTCTTAAAAAACGGGATACTCAACACATCTGCATATGGGTCCTTCGGATTAAAATAGAGAAAAATTCCGATTAGAAGAGCAAGAACCACCTGACCCCCAAACTTTTGGTATGCCCTGAGACCCTTATGATTCTTCCTTATAATCTTCAAATAGTCATCAAAAAGGCCGATACATCCAAAACCGACAAGTGAAACAATCATGACCCAGACATACAAATTCTTAAGGTCGCCCCACATAAAAACCGCTAATAGTATGCAGAGAATAATAAGAAGCCCGCCCATTGTTGGAGTGCCTGCCTTGCCCCTATGGGTCTTAGGGCCGTCATATCTTATCTGCTGGGTCATGCTTAATCTCCTAAGTCTATTTATTATCCACGGACCCATTATCAGTGCAAAAACCATTGCTGTAAGCACAGCAAGGGAGGTTCTAAACGTAATATACCTGAATACATTCAGGGGCGAAAACCAGTCATGCAGGCTGTATAAAAGGCTATATAACATTATGCTCCTCTACGAGCCATCGGCCAGAACCCTTTCCATATTCATTCCCCTTGAACCCTTTATCAAAACCGTATCACCTTTTTGAGAGATATCCCTTAATAGCCTTCCTGCTTCAACAGCACTCTGTAATTTATAAACACTTCCTTTAAACTCTGATGCAGCAAAGGTCATGAGTGGTCCTACTGCAATGAAGATGTCAATCGGAAGTTCTGACATCAACCTGCCGAGTCTTCTGTGAGCCTCTTCTCCATAGGAACCGAGTTCAAGCATATCGCCAAGAACAGCGATTATCCTTCCCTTCTTGATCCTGACAAGCTCCTTTATTGCCTCCTCCATTGAGGCCGGATTAGCATTATATACATCACTTATAATCTTGATACCGTTCAGCTCCTTGAACTCAAGCCTCATTGGCACACCTGTGAAAGAATCGATTGCATCCTTAATATTAAGCAGGTCAATATTAAAGAGATAACCAACTGAGGCAGCTGCAAGCAGATTGTAAATATTAAACATCCCTGATATCTTTGGATGGACCTCTATAGATTTATTTTCACCGGTATGCAAATTGAAGATCGAACCTTTTTCATGAAGTCTTATATCAGTAGCATATATTTCAGCAGAATTTTTTATCCCATATCTTATTAACCAGCCTTTAAACCCTGATACACGAACGCCCTCCATCATAAAAGGGTCATCAGCATTAACAACCGCGATACTGATATAATCGAGAAGCTCAAGCTTGGTCTTCCTTATTGTTTCAAGGTCTTTAAATCCCTCGAGATGGGACTGGCTTATATTAGTCAGCACTCCATAATTTGGAATCGCTATGTCGCATAACTCCTTTATTTCACCAGGTCCGCTTGCACCCATCTCAAGTACAACAATCTCATCGGCATTTCTTATCCTTGTAAGGCTCAACGGAAGCCCGATATGGTTATTTAGATTGCCTGTATTTTTCAGCACCCTGTATCCAGTGCTCAGGATTGAGGCTATAAGTTCTTTTGTTGTTGTCTTACCATTAGAACCTGTTATGCCAATAACAGGGATTTCCCTCCTTAAACGTACATAACGCGCGATGGTCTGAAGGGCCTTTAGTGTATCGTTCACATAGATTATGGTCTTCCCCTTTACAGGCTTTACCTGAGGAAAACTTACTATAGCACCGCTTCCCTTATCTAATGCCTCATTAAGAAAATTATGTCCATCAAATCTACTGCCCCTGAGTGCAATGAATAACTCGCCTTCTTTTATAGTCCTTGAATCAATAGATACCCCTGTGAAGGCATTCGAATTACTATAGATAGCCTTTCCACCAGTTGCTGCAATTATATCTTCAATTGTCAACATATCCGTATTCTCTTCATAAATTACTGATGCACGATTCATGATGCATGATACCTGATATCTTTTTTCAATCTTGCATCCTGCATCTTGTATCTTGCATCTTGTGTTTTATTGCCTCTTCAATAACATCCCTGTCATTAAATCTATACCTGACACCTTTAATGTCCTGGTAAGCCTCATGCCCTTTGCCTGCAATAAGGACAACATCACCATCACCTGCCATACCAACCGCTTTCCTGATAGCCTCTCCCCTGTCAGGCTCTATGAGATAGTTCTTCCTTACTGCTCCGCTTTCGATATCTTTAATTATATCGGTTGGTTCTTCAGACCTCGGGTTGTCAGAGGTTACGATCACAAAGTCACTAAGCCTTGTTGCTACTGCGCCCATCGCCGGCCTTTTGCCACGGTCTCTGTCTCCCCCGCAACCGAAGACTGTGATAACGCGACCCCCCCTATACCCCCCCTTAGTAAGGGGGGGTTGGGGGGGTAAGATAAATTCTCTTGCAGTAGATATCAGCCTTTCAAGTGCATCTTCGGTATGGGCATAATCAATAATGCATAGAAATTCCTGACCGAATTCAACCTTTTCGAACCTGCCTGCAATATTACCTGTCTCTGCTAAGCCTTCAAGAATTATCTGCCATGGAATCCCCAGCGAGATCGATACACCAACTGCAGACATTATATTATATACATTCGGCAGGCCTATTAGCTGAGATGAGACATCATAACTCCTGCCACAGAATGATATCTTGAACCTCAATCCTTGGAATGAATTATCAATATCACTTGCTACTATATCCGCTTTAGTTTCAAACCCGTATGTTAATATATCCTGTGACGGGTTACGAGCTATAAGTGAAGATATAAGTCTTTTTCCGTATGAGTCATCAAGATTTATTATAGCGGTGCCACTCTTATCAAGAAGCTCTATAAATAATCTCTCTTTTGCCCTGAAATAATCCTCCATAGTTTTATGAAAGTCCAGATGGTCTCTTGTAAAATTTGTAAACACTGCGACGTTAAAAACAGCCCTGTCTGCCCTATACTGTGCAAGTGCATGAGAAGAGACCTCTGAGATAACCTGTGTGCATCCTGATAAAAGCATATCTTTTAACAGGCTCTGGAACTCTAAAGATTCTGGTGTTGTATGTAATGCAGGATAGATTTTGTCTTTTATCATATATTGAATTGTGCCGATCAGGCCAACCTCTTTTCCCCATGACTCGAGAATAGACTTTAGGATGTAAGTTGTTGTTGTCTTTCCATTTGTGCCGGTTATACCTATCAGTGTGAGAGCCTCTGATGGCATTCCATAATAATTATTAGCGATACAGGCAAGTGTCTTTCTGCTGTCTTTGACACGGATATACAAAGGACTCGGAGACTCGGAGACTCGGAGACTCGGAGACTTTTTCTCAGCAACTATCGCAACTGCACCTCTTTTAATTACATCTTCGATAAAATTATGTCCATCATACCTCTCGCCTGTAATTGCCACAAACAGGTAACCTTCTTTTACCTTCCGAGAATCATAAGCTACGCCTGAGATATCAATATCCCCCCACCCTTGCCCTCCCCCTTTAGGGGAGGGGGTATACTCGCACCCATGAAGAAGTTCTCTCAGTTTCATCTCGACACCAATAGGGGGTCCTGCTGAGGGTTATCCTCCCGTGGTATATTAAGATATGATAACGCCTGATCAGCAATATCCCTGAAAACAGGCGCAGCCACAACGCCCCCGTAAATCTGGCCCTTAGGTTCATAAATAACAACAATTATCGCAAGCCTTGGGTCATCAGCCGGTACAAATCCGACAAAGGAACTGACATATTTTTCTTTCGAATACCTCTTTGTCACCGGGTTTATAATCTGTGCTGTACCCGTCTTGCCTGCAACCTCATTCCCATCTACAGATGCGCTCTTGCCGGTTCCTCCTTCTTCTACAACGCTTTTTAATATATCTTTAAATGTCTCTGCAGTCCTCGCAGAAATTATGCGTTTCATCTCCTTATCTTTCAGTGAAGCAAGCACCCGGCCATTCGGCGAGATTATCTCGGACACAATATGAGGCCGGACAAGAAATCCTCCATTTGCAATTGCAGAATAAGCCCTGAGTATCTGAAGCGGTGTTACTGCAACCTCCTGCCCAATCGGGATTGCGCCAAGGGATGTGCCTGACCATCTTTCAGGCGGGTGTATCCATCCTGATACCTCGCCTGGTAAGTCTATCCCTGTCTTTTCACCAACACCTAAAAGTTTTGCGTATTTATATATCCTCTCCTTCCCGAGTCTTATACCTATAGTAATGGAACCCACATTCGAAGATTTCTGAATAACCTCTTTGAATGTCAGAACTCCATATTTATGAACATCGCGAATAGTCTTGCCCCCCACCTCAATGCCACCTTTACTGACATCAAATAATGTATCTGGTTTTGCTATCTTCTCTTCAAGAGAAGCAACACCAATAATGATCTTGAACGTAGACCCTGGTTCATAACAGTCAGTTATCGCTCTGTTTCTCTTCTCAGAACCGCTCGCACTTCCCCCTTTGTTAGGGTCATATGCAGGCCTGTTAGCAAGGGCCAGTATTTCACCTGTGAAAGGGTCCATCATAATGGCTGATGCAGCAGCAGCCCTCCATTTCATCATTGCCTTGTCAATCTCCCTTTCAACAATAGACTGAAGTCCTTCATCGATTGTGAGTACAATGTTATTCCCTTTTGCCTCTATATCTACCCCTGATGAAAGTGTCTTTCCACTCGCATCCCTTTCAAAGAACACCTTTCCGCCGGTAGTCTTCATATATCTGTCATATTTTAGTTCGACGCCCTCAAGTGCCTGGTTGTCTACACCAACAAAGCCGAGGATGTGAGAGGCAAGCTCCCCTTTTGGATAAAACCTTTTTGCCTCTGTCAGAAAACCCATGCCTTTGATATTAAGCCTTTTTACTTTCTCTGCAATATCAGACTCAAGCTTTCTTTCAACCCATGCAAATCTACCATCAGCAGGAATCTTCGAAAGAATAACCTTAGGTTCCTTTGCCATTACAGATGCAAGTCTTTTTAAGGAGTCATTATCAAGATTAAGGTCTTCAGGATCGCAATATAGAGATTCGAGTTCAAGGTTTAATGCAAGTTCCCTACCCCTTCTGTCAAATATTATTCCCCTTCTCACCTGAATGTCTTCGACCTTTACATGTTGCAGTTTAGCCCTATCCGAAAGACGTTTATGGTTGAATATCATCAGATCTGTAAGACGCAGGGATACCAAAAAAAAACTGAAAATGATTGTGGTATTTAAAATAATTGCCCTTTTTTTATTCAAACCTGTCCACCTCTGCAATTAATGAGC
Organism: Thermodesulfovibrionia bacterium; assembly: GCA_041500225.1. Taxonomy (GTDB): domain Bacteria; phylum Nitrospirota; class Thermodesulfovibrionia; order Thermodesulfovibrionales; family SM23-35; genus 0-14-3-00-41-53. The sequence goes on from JBGQLV010000038.1 coordinate 20,577, forward strand.
CTTAGGCTCATTAATATCCAGTCAATTGCCTTTTCTCCAGTGATGCCTTATAAGGTAAAGACCCTTTCTGTTTTTTTAAGTGTATTACCCTGACCCTGTTAGGAAAGACAAAGCCCTGGCTTCCACTAAGAGAGGCCCCCACTTTTTCAAAAGACAGCAGGCTTGTCTTTTCAGCAAGCAGCATCTTTCTCTCTCTAAGATAATTCATCTTTGTTTTTTCAAGTTCGCCTAAACTGTATTCTAATGTCATAACGCTGGATCTCAGGTATACAAGACCGAATACACCAACGAGCAAGATGGCAATAAATAAGGGCTTAAAGATAAATGACAACATGTTCCTGCCGCTGCCTGTGTGTATCATAGCCTCTCCGCTGCTCTTAGTTTTGCACTCCGTGAAGAGGGGTTTAACCTTATCTCTTCAGGGTTGGGAGTTACAGGTTTTTTTGTGATAGTCTTGAGCAATGCTTTTTTTGAATTATTTGCTATAAAGTTCTTAACTATCCTGTCTTCCAACGAATGGTATGAGATAACGCACAATCTCCCGCCTTTTTTAAGAAGCCTTAATGAAGCCTCAAGACCTGCCTTTAGTTGTTCAAGTTCCTTATTTACTTCTACCCTTAAAGCCTGGAACGTCTTTGTTGCGGGATGAGATCTGCCTCTTCCACCATATATATCTTCCACAATCCTTGATAGCTCAGAACAGGTCTCAATCGGTCTCTTACCCCTCGACCAGACTATTGCCTTTGCTATCTTTCTTGACCGTCGCTCTTCACCGAATTCTCTCAGTATTCGTTCGAGTTCCTTTTCAGGATATCTGTTCACAACATTCCATGCAGACATTTTCTGTCTCCAATCCATCCTCATATCCAGACGTTTATCAGAAATAAAACTAAATCCCCTTTCGAGATCCTTTAATTGCAACATTGAAACACCAAGGTCAAACAGGATGCCGTCAACCTCAGATATCCCATCCTGATAAATCAGATTTTCTATATCTGAAAAATTTCCCCTTTTCAAAATAACCTTTTCTTCTGAGAACCTCTTTTCAGCCACTTTAAGGGCCTCCTCATCTCTGTCAATTCCTATGAGTTTGCCATCAGAACCGATCAGCCTTAATATATTTTCTGAATGACCCCCCAGGCCAATTGTTGCATCTACGTATACTCCACCCCTAACCGGGCTAAGCATCTCCATCACCTCTCTTACCATAACCGGCAAATGAGGAATTCCTACCGTTAATCCCCCGATGTAACTTGAAGAATGCAATTTTTAAAATACAAAATTAATCAAAACCTTTCTTACAATCTGCGGATTGTAATCCGCATTTTGTAATCCGATAGCTTTTAAATACCATAAGATGCAAGTTTTTCTTCGATAGATTTCTTATCTATCTTTGCAAGGTCGAATAGGGTATCCCACTCATTCCTGTCCCATAGTTCAATTCTTTCTATTTGGCCAGCCATAACAACATTAGTATTTATATTTGCATCTTCCCTGAGGGCAGCCGGTATTAAAACTCTACCCTGCTTATCCATCTCTATCTCAACAGCAGAGGCAATAACCCTTCTCAAAAAAAACCTGATTGCCTCATCAGATCTTGGTTTTGTCCGCACCTGTTCCTGAAGCCTGTTCCACTCCTCCATGGGATATATATAAAGGCATTTATCAAATGGAGCGTTTGTGATGTAGAGTTTTGAGCTATAATTACTTGAAATGATCTCCCTGAACGGAGCAGGGATGATGATTCTGCCTTTTGTGTCAACAGCGTAGTAGTATTTTCCAGAGAAAGCTGGCATCTTCCCTCCACTTTCTACCACTTTCTACCACTCAATATAGTGTGGAAGAAAACTAATGTCAAGAAAAAAATAACAACTTTCTATATTATGTATACCACAGATTAAAAGACTACTATATATTGAGCTATAATGAGTAGAAAATACTGGGAAGGTTTTATCCAAATGCAAAAAACTGTGTCTTCGCAAAATAGTTGAATTTGAAACGTGATATTCGAGGCATAAAAAAATGCTATATTAAATCTTAAATTAGAAATCATAATCTGCCTCAGACGGATTGAATAATGAGTACTCTATCAAATTCATAATTTTAGATATCTTACCTCACGGCAAAACATGGACTGGCATAAGTTTTTCTATTAAGAGGATTAATTTTTGGCTTGACAAAAGGATTTCTTCCTTGATAGTGTTATGTCAGCATTATCTAATGTTACTAACAAATTCTTTATTATGAAAGGGGGGAAATATAGATGACAAAAGCAGAGCTTATAGACAAGATTGCCTCAGGGACAGGATTAAGTAAAGCAGATGCATCGAGGGCGTTGGATTCTACTTTAAACTCGGTCAGGTTGGCTTTAAAGAAAGGACAGAAGGTTACACTCGTTGGGTTTGGAACATTTGCAGTTGTTAAAAGAAAAACCAGGAAAGGCCGTAATCCAAGGACTGGTCAGGTTATCACAATTCCTGCCGCCAAGGTGCCAAAGTTCTCAGCAGGCAAAGCACTCAAAGACGCAGTAAGATAAACAGAATATTTTAATATAAAGAAGGGGCAAGTAAAACTTGCCCCTTCTTTTTTTAAAACCTTTTTGCTATCCTTTATTCTATAAGAATATAAAAGGGTCTATGACCTGTAAGGAGGGGTTATGCTTATAGAATTCAGTATTATACCAATAGGTGTTGGGAGCAGCTTAGGTGACCAGCTTGCTGAGGTACTGAAGATAGTTGATGCAAGTGGACTCCCTTATAAGATTAATCCTATGGGTACAGTTATTGAAGGTGAATGGGATGAGATAATGAAGCTCATAAAAAAATGCCATAATACTGTTATGAAAACTGGAGAAAGGGCAATTACAACTATATCCATCGACGACAGGAAGGGAAAACCCAACAGGATAAATGAAAAGGTAAAATCAATAGAAAGAAGGATTGGAAAACCTCTCAAAAAATAAAGGGTAGCATTTCTCTGAAGTGCTCCATAAAGTAGGCGCAATATCCGATAAAATAGTATTAAGTGTAAAAGATAGGATTTAACCCAACAGACGATGTCAGCCGAATTGCGATTGCTTCATCAAATTCTCACTTAGGTGTTTCCATCAATTGCGGGTAAAATCAGGAAATAAACATTGAAAAATGAATAACTCTAAGAATGCACATTTTTATGTGCATTCCGCATTTTTATCAAGTCCCCTGACATGTGGACTACGAAAGTAACTATTTGTGCGAAATAATAAGCTATTTTTTCGGATATCCTACCGATTGTGCAAGAATGATTTTTTGATCCGGCCGCAGCTTCATCACCTGTGCCAAGGCTTGCCTGTCAATTGATCCACGTACAACAGTCACTAAGCCCTCGGAAGCACAATACAGATAAACATTCTGGCTAATGAAGCCCGTATCTGCAGCTGAATAGAGGTCATTATCCTCCTTTGTCGACGTACCCATCCTGGAATAATCTGCCACATAAATAAGGTTAACAGGCGCATCTTTCACGAAATCCTGACGGCCTGTCATAGCCCGAATGTCTTTTGAGAGAATCGGCTTCAACATATGAGCCTTCGCATCATACACATAAAGTCCGTCAGACGTGGCGACATAGATATCAATTTCCTGCCAATTTACTGCAGATGGGGCGGTACGCTTTCCAGTCTCCGGGCGATTCACTCCGAAAGCTGCCCAGAGCAGATTTGACATTACCTGCAAAGGCAGGTTCTCTTTACTGAAGGAACGCGAAGAACTTCTGTCCTTGAGCACCTGCATTAATGGCCTGCCTTTGTCAACTTGCGGTTTTAAAAGTTGGATGGGCTTCAGTTCCTCCGCGAAAGTCAACAAGACGAAAATGGGCAAAAAAATCAAGGAAGTCGTGAAAAATAATATTTTGTTCATGATAGTCCTCCGTACACTTTCTTTGTTAGCTGATCATTATATCAAATCCATCCCAAAGGAACTCAAGCAAAGGTTCTACCGTCCGGGATAGCATGGTGCATTTGATCACTAAAATGTAACCCTTGACGTTTAACGTAGTCCGTTATATACTAAATCAGTGATAAAATCATTCAGGGACAAAGAGACCGAGAAGATATATCTCAGGGAAAGATCAGCAAGATTGCCGGGTGATATACAACAAATTGCCCTGAGAAAACTCAGAATAATCAATAACGCTCAGAACATAAATGATCTAAGAATACCACCGTCGAACAGACTGGAGAAGCTGAGTGGTGATCGAGCAGGACAATATAGTATAAGAATTAATGACCAGTGGCGAATTTGTTTTGTCTGGAAAGATAATAATGCATATTATGTCGAAATAACTGACTATCATTAAGGAGTGAGCATATGAAAAAGAAAAAATTACATCCCGTACATCCGGGAGAGGTTCTCCTTGAAGAATTTCTTAAGCCCATGGGTTTGAGTCAAAACAAACTGGCTCTGAATATCGGTGTGCCTGCACGGAGAATAAACGAAATAGTCCTTGAAAAGAGAAAGATTACTGCTGATACGGCTCTCAGACTTGCTCGGTTTTTCGGAACATCCTCAGAGTTCTGGCTTGGTTTGCAGTCTCAATACGACTTGGATGTTACTGCCGATGCACTTGGTGAGCGTCTTGAGAAAGAGGTCAGGATATATTCACAGGTTGCATGAAATACAGTAACTATCTATTTGGTTCACCTGAAAGTCCGCAGAGCGAGCATACGATTAAAAATGATGCATACCATTTGAAACATGCATTCGGAAGTTTTGCAATAAATTACGTCTAATAAGTCAACTTAATCAACAAAGTCCCCTATTTCCCTACCTTATGATGGAGTGTTCCCGGTGCTTCCAGTCGTGCTTGACGCGGCATCCCTTTCCTTATCCCTCTTCAATTTTCAAAAAGCATAATCTCGTTAGTTTAATTAGTCAAGAACGTCCCCAAAAGCTTTTCGCCTTTCAGTTCGAGTGAGACGTGTTTTTTCATATAGGCTCCTTTGCAGACAAGATGTTCATCCTCAGGTCTCGTCTACTTACAGAGCCACTTTAGGCACCATCCCGGTCGACCCTTTTGAGGATGACGCAGATGGCGGGGGCGGCA
>JBGQLV010000039.1:0-25337 GCA_041500225.1 Thermodesulfovibrionia bacterium
GCTCTTTCAGCTCTCAGAATCCAATAAAAATCATTCAAAAATCTAAAACAATTTCATATAGATTTTCGGTGAGGCAACGAATACCTGTTTCGTATAGATTTTTACGTGAGGCAACGGGCCCTCTACCCGCATTTCGTAAACCCGCAATTATGGCAGACTGCGCAGCCGCCTTCATGCTCTATTGCGCCGCCGCATTCTGGGCATGCGCCCATTAGCAGAACTACTTTATGTCTGTCTCCATTGCCCTTTTCACCTTTTACATGGTACTTCTCGAGTGCATTTGCTATGGCGTCAGAACATGAAAGGATTCTTCCTCCATCATGCCATATAGGTGAGTGGCACGAAATCCCCTTCATCTGCTTTACTATTTCATCAGGCTCTACATTGGTCCTGAATGCGAGTGAGACGAGTCTTCCGATGGCTTCAGACTGGCTTGCGGCGCATCCTCCCGCCTTGCCCATTGACGTGAACAGCTCAAAAAGATGTCCTTCTTCATCCTCGTTTATGGTCACATAGAGATTGCCGCAGCCTGTTTTCATTAGCCTGGTCGTACCTTTTATGACCTCAGGCCTTTTCTTTGGCACAATCTTCTGTCTCGAATCAGATGCTTGCTGCTTCTTACCTTTTTTGCCTTTTGTAAGTACCTGCTCTTCTCTTGAGCCGTCCCTGTAAACAGTAACCCCTTTGCATCCGAGTTTATATGCAAGCAGATATACGTCCTCGACATCTTTTGGCGCAGCATTGTGAGGAAAATTCACGGTTTTTGAGACAGCATTATCAATGAACTTCTGGAATGCTGCCTGCATTGTGATATGTTCAGTTGGTGCAATGTCATGGGCAGTAATAAATACAGCCTTTACATCGTCCGGCACCTCATTAAATTCCTTTATTGACCCTTTATCTGCAATCTTCTCCATAAGCTCCCTGGACCAGAACCCGCGTTCCTTTGCAACCTTTTCAAAATAAGGGTTTACCTCTATGAGCTTTGTTCCTTCCATTACAGTCTTTATATAAGAGACTGCAAAGATAGGCTCGCTGCCTGATGAACAGCCGGCGATTATTGAAAGTGTGCCTGTTGGTGCGATGGTTGTAACAGTAGCGTTTCTCAGCTTCGTCTTTCCTTCATAAATACTCCCTTTATGGTTTGGAAAGACGCCGCGCTCCTCTGCAATTGCTGATGATGCGTTTTTGCCTTCTTTTTGTATGAACTCCATTACACTTTCTGCAAGTTTTATAGCCGTATCAGAATTATAAGGCACGCCGAGCTGAATGAGCATGTCAGCCCATCCCATCACGCCGAGACCTATCTTTCTGTTTGCCCTTGTCATTTCTCCTATCATTGGAAGAGGATATTTATTGACATCTATGACATTGTCGAGGAAATGCACTGTCTTCCATGTTATGTCCCTGAGTTTATCCCAATCAACCTTTCTGCGCTCTATCTTCTGTGTCTTGTTGTCTGTTTTTATCATCTTTGCAAGATTAATAGAGCCCAGGTTGCAGGACTCATAAGGCAGAAGGGGTTGCTCACCGCAGGGATTTGTTGATTCTATATGCCCAATCTGAGGAGTAGGGTTTGATGCATCCACCCTGTCGATGAAGACAATGCCAGGCTCTCCGTTCTTCCATGCATGCTCTACTATGAGATTGAAGACCTCTCTTGCCTTGAGGGTATCTGTTATCTTCTTTGTCCTGGGGTTAATAAGGTCATACGACTTATCTTCTTCCACGGCAAGCATGAACTCATCGGTAAGCGCTACAGAGATGTTAAAGTTATTGAATTTTGCATTGTCATCCTTGCAGGTAATAAAACTGAGTATATCAGGGTGGTCAACCCGCAGGATGCCCATGTTAGCGCCCCTTCTTGTCCCTCCCTGCTTGACGGCCTCTGTGGCTGTGTCAAAGACGGTCATGAAGGATACAGGCCCTGAGGATATGCCTTTTGTAGAGCCGACAATGTCTCCGTTCGGCCTCAACCTCGAAAAACTGAAACCTGTGCCGCCGCCTGATTTATGTATGATAGCGGTATTTTTTACTGCATCGAATATGGACTCCATGGAGTCTTCCACTGGGAGTACAAAACATGCACTTAATTGGCCGAGCCTTCTGCCTGCATTCATAAGGGTGGGACTGTTTGGAAGAAACTCAAGAGAGGTCAGCATCTGATAAAACCCCTCCTCAACCGCTTTTACTTCTTCAGCAGATTTTCCGTATTTTAAATCAGCAGAAGCAATGCTCCTTGCTACCCTCCTGAATAGCTCTTCAGGGGTCTCGACAACCCTGCCCTCCTCGTTCTTTTTTAGATATCTCCTTTCGAGGACTTTTAAGGCATTTGGTGTAAGGCTAATATCTTTCAGTACCTCCATGAATCCCTCCTTCTTAACGATTTATATAACTGTACATTTTTTGGTTTATCCTTCTATTTGCTAAAAGTCTTTCTTTCTTTGTCTGTAGCGGAGACAGATAAAAGGCTTAGTTGCTTTTTCATTTCCTCTATCACATTTTCACCCTCTATAGGGCAATTTTTTGTGCATAAACGAGGACATTTCAGGCATTCAAGCCAGTCATTGAACCCCTTACAGATATCCATAAACAGTTTCTCCTTTTATTATCTATAAATTGTGCTAAATATTAATTTACACTGAATTAAACCACAATATCTTGTGGATGTCAAGGAAAAAGTGATTTTTTTGTAACTGATTGATTTAAAAGAACTTTTCCTGTGAAATGAGTGTTAATTCATTGTTGAAAATTTTGTTTTGGATATTTGCCTAAAAAATAGGCAGGGGCTGAGTTGAGCAACATCATAGATTTTTCATTAGTGTCTGTCCATAAATGCTAATTTCATCTCAAGTGCGTCATTCCCGTGAAAACGGGAATCCAGTATTTTCAATAGCTTCTGGATTCCTGCCTCCGCAGGAATGACAAAAAAACTAACTTTATGGACAGACACTAATTATATTGAGTGAAAATACAATGCCCCGCCTTTTATCAAGCTTAAATCTGTCGAAAAATATCGCAGGAAGCGCTAGCCGGTCCTGCCATTGAAACTTTATTTTACAATCTCTGCAGTAAATGTATATAGCTCAGCATCCTTCCATGCCCCATTTGGCAACCCTGCCTTCAGACATATCTGTTCAAGGAAGGTTTCTCTATCCCATCCAAGTTCTTTTGCAACCTGTGGAAGAAGGATTCCCCTTTGCATGCCTTTTACTATAACAAGTCCATGTTTCCCGAGCTGAATACTTTTTACATCTTTTAATGGCTCAAGGGTAGATAAAATAGATATCTCAATATCTATATCCTTGAGTTCTTCCTTTCTCATTGGAGGGAACCTTGGGTCACTTGAACATGCAGAGATAGCATTTTTTATAACTGACTGATAAAGAGGCATAATGGGCTGGATATGACCGATGCAGCCTCTTAAGGAACCATTCGTCTTAATAGTGACAAAGACAGCACCATCTGTCTTTAACTTCGGGTTTTTTATTTCTACCTCAGGGGCTTTTCCATTCGTAACATATCCGGTAATAGAATCCCTTGCGAGGGCAAGTAGTTCTTTTTTTTCTTCTTCTGTGTATGGGCTCTTGTATAGCCCGATCGAGGCATACCCCACTACTTTATCTCTGTCATTTGTTACATCCCCTGAATTTGCATATCTGAAAAGTACTCCCATGTTTGCTCCGGCCATCCTTGCAACAGCCATTGCGAATATAACGGGATATCCACCGCACATCTCAGCTTCTCTATTTGATAAATAATTCTCAACATCCTCTATAGACATCCTCACTACAGCATCTATCATCTTTCTGTCCATCATCACTGCAGTGTCATAACCGTGAAAGTGCGAAAGGTCTGTGCTTGCAATGATTATTGCCTTTTCATCTTCCCTTAGCATCTCTGTAAGTCTCTCTGTCAGATATTGAAAAGACTGCTTTGTAGGAGAACCGATAAGTATTGGCACTATGGTAAAATCCTTGAGCACTGTCTGGAGAAAAGGCAGTTGAACCTCGATCGAGTGCTCTTTTTCAAATGCCTCAGGATAAAACCTGACATCTGCGGCCTCATTTAAGAGACCTTTGGCAAGTCGTTCATTGATTTTTATATCACCAAGAGGTGTCCTGAAACTCCCCTTTGTATAGACAGATGCGCCTTTGAAGCCTGTGTGGTGGCTTGGTCCAATCAATATAACTTTTTTTATATCGCTGCCTTTAATATTCTTATATCCATATGCAGCAACCTGGCCTGAAAATACATACCCTGCATGCGGTGAGATGATGGCTATGAGTCTTCCACTTTGATTTTTATTTTCTACCTTCGATAGAAAATCTTCGACGGATTCCTTAAGTATATTTTTATCAGAGGGATAGAATGTCCCTGCAACAGAGGGTTCTTTTATCTCACCCTTACATCCCAGAGGGAAAGCAAGAAGTAGTAAACAAAAAACAGTGAACAGTTTAAGGCTCAATCTAACCTTCGCCAGAACATTGCCTCCTTTAGCTTATTTTCAGGCTTCTTTTCAGCCTTCACTTTTTTGCCGAAGAGGCTGAAAATACCTCCCAATAAAAATAGCCTCAGGAAATCTCTTCTCTTCATATGAACACCCCTAACTATTGATTTTATTATTTAGTAATCTCCCCTCACCCCTCTTTAGAAAAGAGGGGAATTTCTTTCCTAAAGTTTCCACCTCTTTAACTCCCCCTTTTATAAAGGGGGATGAAGGGGGATTACAAATCTTCATTGTACTGTTGTGCCGAATTATCAGCATGATCTTTTCATAGTGCTAGCTCCATACACCCGGAATGGATGTGCTGCAGAAGCGGCACTTACCATTCGCTATATTATTCTGTTCTACAAAATAACCTATCCTCTCTATAAGGATCTTCTTACACTTAGGACAGAAGGTGCTCTCACCTTCGTGTCTTATGTTACCAATATAAACAAACTTCAGGCCTGCATCCATTGCAGTATTTCTCGCCTCCGTAAGTGTTTCAAGGGGTGTAGGCGGCAGATTATTTAATTTATAATGAGGTAGGAACCTCGAAAAATGTATAGGGACATCAGACCCAAGGTTCTTCAATATCCATGTGCACATCTCCCTGATTTTTTTTATGTCGTCGTTAAGCGTCGGTATAACAAGATTTGTTATCTCAAGCCATACACCTTCTTTCTTCAACACTACAAGGGAATCGAGCACCGGCTTGAGACTGCCGCTGCATATCCTTGCATAAAAGTCTTCTGTAAATCCCTTCAGGTCAATATCGGCAGCATCCAGATACTTTGCTAATTTCCTGAGTGGTTTCTCGTTTATATATCCACATGAGTGCATTGTGTTCTTTATCCCGTTCTTCTTCGCAATGATTGCCGTATCATACATATATTCATAAAAAACAGTAGGCTCTGTGTAGGTATAAGTGACAGACCTGCATTTATATATTTTTGCCTGACTTACAACCTTATCCGGCGGCAGGTCATAGGTATCGGTATCCTCTGGTTTCGCCTGAGATATCTGCCAGTTCTGGCAGAATTTGCAGCTGAGGACACACCCTGCAGTTGCGATCGAAAAAGCAGTCGTGCCCGGTAAAAAATGAAAAAATGGTTTCTTCTCTATCGGATCAACATGAACCGCACAGGGTTTCCCATAAACGAGACTGAAAAGAACGCCATCTTTATTCATCCTTGCCCTGCATCTGCTATGTTGGCCATTTTCCAGCACACACTCATTAGGGCAGAGTTCACAATGGACTGTCTTTGACATAATCTATTATAAAACTTTTATATTTTTTATTTCTCCTTTTGTAATCTCCCCTAACCCCTCTTTAACAAAGAGGGGGATAATTATTAAGGGTCTCATAATAGAATGGACATTCATAGGTTTATCAACGTCATTGACCTGTCATGCCTGCAGGTCGTAAGCGGGCATCCAGAGGTTTTCTGGATTCCCCGGTCAAGCCGGAGAATGACAATTAATAAAATGAACATTGTATTGATTATTATGAGACGATTAATAAATGATTCCTCACAAGTCCACCTTTTCTAAAGGGGGATGGAGGGGGATTACAAAAATAGGTATTTTTTCACCGTAATATCCCCTAATCCCTTTTTTTTATAAAGGAGGGGGATATAATGGAATATATCATTCCTGCTGAGACTGCCTTTATCCCAGCTACAAATAGGAGTGCATTAGAAACGCCAAACAGGGGGATAAAGATTATTGATGGAATGAAAGCCCCTAAAAATGAACCAATGAGATCAAACCCGTAAAGCCTTCCAGCCGCATCGGGTTCAGCTATTGACAGATTTGCTGTGCTGAATTGTCCACCTGTTATTGTGCCTGACAGGAGAATTAACAAATAAAAGAGGGGTTCTGCCTTAAAAAATAAGGGTGAGATAAGCGCAAGGGTTATGGTCATTAGTTCTAAATAAAAGAGAACCTTTAATGGCCTTTGGGAGTGTCTTGTCAGGATTGTGCCTCCCCATAGTCCGATCATAAAAGTAGCTGAAAGTATCCCTATCATTTCGTAGATATAACCGTATATTGCTTGATATGCAAGGATTACAGAAAGCGTAAATGACATTCCTGAAAATCCAGTAGTAAAAATAGAATAGAATATGGCCCGCCTCTTTCTCCTGAATATGAAAAAAGAGATAGTTATAAGGGTAATAACTGAGATGGAAATGATATGCCATTCTTTGACCTTAAGCAGATATTTAAAAGCCTTATCTCCTTGAACCTCTGACCACAGCATGAGATTGTAAAGATAAGCAGAAGGTTTAAGGTCTGTATTTATGAATTTTATTGTACTGAGCCTATTTCTGACATAGTCTACATTGAGTGGTGAAAACGTTTCACGAAAGATATATTGATTAAAATGTCTGGTATTTATTGCCCTTTGTGCAAATCTGTTTTCAAGTATTTCAGGGTCTGTATTTATCGCAGATTCAGATGCAAAGAGGCCGCCATATTCCTGTGCTGTTACCTCAACATATTTGAATACAGACTTAAGAGAATTATATATAGAACCACTTGACGTCTGCATACTTCTTCCTATATAACCTGTTGACTGTGGTATGGTTAAAGCCAGTATACCATTGTCTTTTAATACACTCTTTGCCTCTCTAAAAAAATCAGACGTGTAAAATCTGTTGATACTTGCTGTCGAAGGCTGCGGAAGGTTAAGAACAATGAGGTCGTATGTTGGTTTCTTCAATCTTTTTATAAATCTTCTTCCGTCTTCTACTATTATTTTAACCCTGCGGTCTTTTACCGCTTCTCTGTCTTCATCTATGAGAAGTCCAAAAGATACCTCAATTATTTTTGGATCAAATTCTACAAAATCAACACCACTAACAGGATATTTCAAGAACTCCCTTAATGTCCCGGGAGAACCTCCAATGACAAGTATCTTCGATGGTGAGGGATGTAAAGCCACTGGCAGGTGTGTCCCGAGTTCTTCGGTTGGTCTATCAGGATATGAGAAAAGAAGATGTCCTGTAGTGTATATACTCGATTGTCCTCTGACTTTAATGACGTCAATCTCTCCATATTTAGATTCAACTGTTTCAGAAAGTTCCATACCATGCCAGGGGAGAGAAGCTGTAATCTTCTGGAAGCTGATATAAAAAAATAACGGGACAATTAAAATAAAGATAATACTTTTTTCTCTTGAAACATATATAGCTATGAGGATATTTATCAGGGCAAGTAACAAACATAAATTCACTGCACTTATCCTCGAGGAGATGACAAATGTAAATAGCACGCCGCCAATAAATGCACCAAGTGCCTCGAGACCATAGACCCTTCCCGCTGCATTGCTGCCACTCGGCATCGAGTCGTATCGACCTGAATATGAAACAGCTAATGGAAACTGCATGCCGATGATAAAGCAAAGTGGGAAGATAGAGATAGCAGTTGATAGGATAGTAGAAGTAAGGGATACTATTTCACCCGGCTCCAGAGAGAGTGCTGGTCTTATCGCTTTTATGGCAAGGGCAGTTGGTTGTGCAAGGATAGCAATTAAGATGAAAGAAAGTGTAAAGGCATACTTTAGCTTCACCCTTCTTCCTGTAAAACTTCCGAGCCCTACATAAATAAGCCAGAATGAAAGGGTTATACCTATATCAAGCTCATTACCAGAGAATGTTGAAAGCAGCAGGCGCAGGACAGTTATCTGAAGGAGCATCGAGGTAAAGCCCATGAAGACAAATGGTATTGCCGAATTCATATAGCCCATTTTAGCTAATGTATTATAGGACATTTAGATGTTCTATATATGTTCTATGACCATAATACAGAGAAGACATATCAAGATGTCAAAAAATCATTTCATTTAATAGTGATGCTATCATTGCATGAAAGGACTATAAAAATTTGACTTTTCCTCGATAAAGTCGAACCTTTTGAAACACAGCGGGCTGCCGTGCGGCAGTCCGCTTCATTTTACCCCGGTTTATCTTAAAATAGTATATGATTAAATATGAGTTCCGGATATTATTCATGGCATAATGGAAGCAAACAAAATATGAACAACTATACTTTATATAAAAAGGTATTGATAATATTTGGTATCTCTACCTTTATATTGATCTCGCAATTCCTGTGCTTACGTATTGACCCTGTCTTTGCTGATGATTGTGAGATACTGAATGTTCAAATGTTTCAGAGAGAGCAACCAGTAATAGTTACTGATTGGCATGATGGTATTCCTTACAGGAAATATAAAATCGAGACATATCCCTGTGCGAATATAACGTTCCGTAATACTTTCTGGCAAAGCATGTATTCGACAGATATTGAAGTCACTGCGACTTTTACCGATCAGAGCACTAAAGCGAAAAAGATAGAATGCGACAAAAAACGCCTTGAACCCGGAGAAGAATATACATGCTCTGTATGCTTCGAGAGTGATTTCCCAATCTCTAATTTGATATGTAGATTCAGATAAATAAGACGGTATTCATCCGTCCCATCTAAAATAACCTGATGACTTCACAATACAAATTAATAATAACCAACCTTACAAAAACCAGACAATTTCACAATCATGTGTTGCAGGTCTGAATAAAAGTATGTTATTTTACATTCACTTGGGGCTGTAGCTCAGTTGGCCTATGGCTCGTTGAGCCAACGGCTCATAGAGGAGAGCGCTTGAATGGCTATTTCGTTTATATTTTGCGCAGTTGTAAAAACGGCTCTTTTTACATAGGACAGACGAGCAACATTAATAATAGGCTCGATAAGCATAATAAAGGTCAAATAAGCTCAACGAAGCATCGTGCTCCTTTTGAACTTATTTATTCGGAAAGATATAATACGAGACGTGAGGCGATGCTTCGGGAGAAGCATCTAAAGTCTCTCGCAGGCGTTAAAGAAAAAAAGGTAATTTTACAAAGTTTGTTGATAGAATCGTAATGGGGCTGTAGCTCAGTTGGCCTATGGCTCGTTGAGTCTATGACCCGTTGGGTCAACGACCCATAGGGCCAACGGCTCATAGAGGAGAGCGGTCGCATCGACAGGTCGTCGGTTCGATCAGCCCTGATATTTTAATGCCTTATTTCAATGGGGCTGTAGCTCAGTTGGGAGAGCGCTTGAATGGCATTCAAGAGGTCGTCGGTTCGATCCCGATCAGCTCCACCATATTTTTCAATGGTTTACGCCATCCAATTTAATCTCAAAAATCACACTGTAGCAAAATTGTAGCAATTTTCAGTTTTTCCATTGAGGGTATCGTCCAAAATATCCACTGCCTTGACCTTATGACTTGGCGCAAGATGAGCGTATCTCAGAGTCATTGTTAAGGTTTTATGCCCCAGCAGTTCCTTGACTGTTGTAATGTCCACGCCAGCCATTATCAAATGACTTGCAAAGGTGTGTCTCAGATCGTGAAAGTGGAAATCATCGATTCCTGCACGTCTACAGGCTGAATTAAAAGAATGTTTGATGTCCGTGTAACGTTTTCCGGTTGAATGGTCACAAAACACAGAGGGGATATCTAAACGTCTTGCAAGACCCTGTAAAGTTCTTTTGAGGGTATCATTGATAGGTATTTCCCTCCTATCACCATTCTTGGTCTTCTCAAGCAGAATAAAGCCGTGTTTCAGGTCGATGTTATTCCAATTGAGACTGAATATCTCACCCCTTCGCATCCCTGTATTAAGGGCAGCAATGACAATAGGCTTAAGGTGTTTATCACAGGCATTTATAAGACTCTGGCATTCCTCTTTAGTCAAATATCGTAGACGCTTGTTGTTCTCCTGAAGGGATTTTACCTTATGAACTCTTTTAAAGGTTCCTTCAGTTATCATTTCCCACTCACACGCCTTAGTGAACATGTGCTTTATTGCAGCAAGTAATCTGTTCGCTGTAGCAGGCTTATTGCCTTTATTGAGCCTTTCTGTTTGAAACTGCTCAACGATGTTAGTGTTGAAATGAGATAGTTTAAAGTTCATAAAGCGACTCACCAATTGTTTCACCATATATTTTTTTGAAATTTGCCATGATCTTTGTCTTCCCTCTGCCCATGTCGCATATCTTTCAGCAAGATCAGTAAAGGTATATTGCTTTTCAACCTTTGCCCTGTCGAACCATACCCCTTCATGAATTTGTGTAATTGCTTTTGCATGGATTCTTTCTGCTAACTTTCTGTTATCCGTTTGAGTAGATAACTGTGTTCTCTTTCCATTTTGCATTATTGTAAACCAGTAAATTTTACCTCTCAGGTAAAGCCCCATTTATCCCGCCTCCCTTCCGGGGCATCTGGTCTGGATAAGAGGATTATAACTTGACTCAGATTCTTTTTTACAGGACTTAATCCAATTCATAATATCTTCAATGTCGAACCTCAGGCAGCCATTAAGCTTAAAGCAAGGTATTTGCCCTAACTCCGCCCATTGATAAAGCGTGGAAGGCTTTACGTTGAGAAATTCGGCTATTTCTTTGACATTAAGGAGTTTCATATCAGAAAGATACCCCTTTCCCGGTAATCGCTAAAACCTCTTCCATGGATTGAAGGGGCGTTTGATAATATGGATTTGATTCATCCATATCCAGACAGAAGTCATCAGGAAAGCCATAATCAGTTGAGCTTTTTTCATTTGCATCATCAGCTATCAGGGATATTCCTATTCTTCTGAAAACTTTCAAGGCCCTGTAGTAAATATTTCTCTCATACTCTTGCTTTGCATATGACTGGCCCTGATTGATGATTGAATAATAGACTGCAATAAATGTTGACGCCTGTTTTTTTGAACAGCTCTCTCTAATACGATTCTCGACAGCCAAGCTTTGAGTTACCTTGCTTGACGTTCCTGACAGCAGTTTACCCATGACGCTTTCCATTTCAGCTTTGCAATCAAAGATGTCTATAAGATTCATGATCTGCGGGTAACCCTCAAAGGTCTTAATCCTCATTTCTTCAAAGGCGAAGTCTCTGTCAAACATCATCATTCTTTCGTCTATTTTCTGGAGCTTCACTTTAATGCGGGCGATCTCTTTATCTATCTTTTCAGGAGAGGAGCCCGGCAATAACTTCCCTTCGTTTAGGCGATCAATCTGATGTCTCAGATAGTTCAAATACATTTCTTGTTCTCGCTCCGTGGCTACTGATATGATCTCAAACTGTTTGTTATATTGATTTGTCAGATACCTTATGCGCCGTTTGTGTTCTACTTCGATCCTTAAAATATTCCTGGCTTTCTCGTAAAGCCCGTAAGCCTCGACTACATTCAAGAATCGGTTCTTATCATGTTTTTTAAACTCAGGGCCTTTCGCATAAACTTTTAAGGTGTTTTGCTGGGAAACAAAGTAAATGCCGGAGTCCCCATACGTGATCGGCTCACGTCTTGGATAAGCCAGTTTTGACAGATAGGAAATGTAGTTTCTTACCTCTCGTTCATTGGATAAAATATAATTCGCGCAGGTATCAACCCGGTAGCAGTACCACTCAGGCATATTCGGCAAGATGCATTCATATTTTTCTTCAAATGCTGTTTTGACCACATACATAGCGTCATAAATCAGCGCCATGCCGACAGATTGGAGGTTATGACCCAAGAGTATTTTTGGTATAGAAAATTCAAGCTTTACATGGGGAATACCTGTTTTTTTGTAAGGCTGAATTTTTCTGGAATTAGTTACACTTTTTGAAGAGTCCTCTATCTTCTGATAGTCCCAATATTCATCCGATATTTTGTAAACGATTTTATAATTACTTGAATGATTTGTTTGGCCGTTGTCATATTCAAACTCGATGTCTCCTGTTTCCTTATCGATCCTCTGCGTCATACGAGTTTTTTCTTTGACCTTCTTATAAGTCTCATAATTGATTAGTGCCTTAAACCCCAATGAATCAATCATGATTCTCACCCATAAGATACTCGTCCGGTGTTACTTTATATCCGGACGTTCCAGAGGAGCTTTGCAGATCAATGATTTTCTGAGACAGCACCAAGGTAAGGAAACGAACATTGTTCTTTTCATCACAAAGTTCATTTCCCTGAAATTCGGAGAGGCAGAGGCTCCGCTCATTTCTTCGCCAAAGAGCTTCTAAATCAGCTATGCCCCAGCCCTTGTTACCAGAGATGAGATTTATATAATTTGCATCACAGGAATGTTGGACTATCAAACGTCTGGGGACTCGCCCGCTCCTGGCTGACGCCAAGGAACAGCCAAGTCCCCAGACTGCGGTCTCGTAGATGCTCGCTTGATGTTGAGTAAAATATTCGCCGTCCATGTAAGTAGCATACCGGCGAATTCAATGAATTAATGCTACCCTAAAGGGGTCTTAAAATGTCTTACTTTTGGGGAGGCGGCCAATCTGCGGAGGGTCTAATTCTATCCACGATTTTTCTAAACGAAGATTCTTTTTGAATAAATTTTATTCCGCTGTCTCTTAGAAGCTCCATTTTCTGCGATGTAGTGAGTCTGTAAATACCCGCTTTCCAAAAATTCATTAATGCAAAGCTAATTTCGAGGTTACCCTTTCCCGTATCAAGACACCCCTTCTGTAAAGTTTTAGCGAGGTCATTAAAGAAGTTTACGTCACCTGAATAGAGCGCTTTCCTTAAGCGCATTCGTACCCACTCATGGTCAAACAGCGTTGGATCATACTGAAAAAGATGGAATAACGATTCATCATTTCCTTCACGCGCTTCAGAAAATAATTGCCTTAATGATTTTTTATGGTTTATCAAAGAGATAGAATCCCATACGCCGAACAGTAACCTTCTTATCAATTTTGAACTACTCGCAATATTCATCCTAATTTCTTTAGTATATTTATTTTCTTTTTTCAGCTCATCAATGTCCGACATACTTATATTCCACATCATCGAAAGAATGTCGCTGTGAATCTTTCTTATATATTTCTTCTTTTCTTTTTCACTCATGCGGGACATATATTGTTTTAAGCTTTCAAAAGACTCCCAAGCCTTAAAAGATTTCAAATAGTAATCATTCTTGGTATCTTTATTAATTAATTCTGCAATTCTGAGAAGAAAGTTGAAATAATCTTTAATATGTATGCCACTCTTTTTAGCCTGTTTCTTGATACTCTTCAAATCAATATCTTTCATGTCGTCACCAAATATTAATTTTGAGTACTTTAAAATATCTTGTATATCCTCTTTCTCATAAAACTTATTGAATTTCGGATAACCTTCTCTTTCCATTTTTTTCAATGAGTCTTCAGGAAGAGATAAAATAAGATGCCCTTCATCAGCGGGAATATGGACTAATCTGAAACATTCTAAATATTTCTTTATTGTTTTGTTAAAGGCGGGATCGACTTCTTCGTACCATTTACGTTTCTTGTAATGAATTGCCATGTATAATTATATTAAAAAAAAGATTTTACGTCATATTTTTGCGTAGTTCACCTGCTTATCCACATTTCAAAAAAGAGTTCAGAGGTATGTCTTACACCTACAATGAAATATAATTTGCAAGTCGAAAAAAGTGATGATTTACAGGAGAATTATTTAACGTTTGAGTTGAGCAGGGGCACAAGCGTAGCTTTTTTGTGACGTCCGCTCGAACGAAGTGCTATCCTTGTTTGGCGCTGTGGTCTATGACCATCTTCGAGAGTTCTGCGAGCCTAAACGTGGCTCTTATTCGTCCTGAAAGCTGTGAGACAAATACCCCACGTGCAACACTTGTAGATAGTGACTTCTTGAGGGCTTCAACCTGCTTAGCCTTCTCCGAGTCTTGATGGTACTCCGCACCATTCAGCCAGGCGTTCAGTGTTCGGTCATGAAAGAGCGGGATGCTATTTAATGAGACCTGATAATATGGCTGATAGTCGCCCTTCTCGTACATCTTCCTAATGGATTTAAGATACTTGGTGAGCAAAGTATTCTTTCCTTTTCGTCCGAAGACTGCCTGTGTTTTTTCGAAAGACGCAGGTTCTTGACTCAAAAATATCGGTCTCGCGAGGTGAAGTAGTTCGTACACATGGGTGTACTGGAAGTCCGTTATCTTGATCTCTAGCCCTGCTTCACTGGTCCACTGGATTTTTTCGACCATGGGAAAACTTCGCTGAAGCATCTGTGCTGTAGCCAGTCGATCACAGTTGGCAACGTAGTGCGTAAGAAGTTTAAGTTCCGGTTCTTCGAAAGCAAGGGTGATGTCTTCTTGCTCTGTTTTGTCATTAGAGATCAAGCTCAAGCGCAGGATTATGGGTTTCATCTTATTAATGGCTAACTAGATGGCTGACGCGCCGGGGCAACCACCTTTGTTAAAATAATCGCAGATGCCATTCCCAGTCGCTGTCGAACCAGTGTTAGCTTCAGTTAAATTCGTAGGTCTTGTCCTCTATGCTTATGTAGGTCTTAATTCCTCTTTCAATTAGCTCCATTGTTAAATTAGCAGGTAATTGCGTGCCCTCCGGAATGAATGATATGTAAACATCAACACCGTCATAAAAACACATTTTCAGGGCAATCAATCCAAAATTATCTGGTTCAATAAATTGATAATAAAATATATCTTTATTTTCTCCTAACTTTTCCTTCTCTCTCAAGTCTACATCAAATCTGTGCTTTATGAACTGCTTAAAAGTCTCTGGATTAGGCTCTTTACTTATTACATGACCCATAATCACTTTTATATTTCCTTTAAAACGTTTTTTGAAGTGGTGTAAATATAGGCCATATGCGATGTGCCGAAAACAACGATTAAGTCTATCAATATCTGGAGTGCCCCATATAAAATCAATAAATTTATTTTCCTCTAGTTTTACAGGGTATGTTTTTTTCTTTAGAAATACTTCTTCGAGCAATTTATAGGAACTTCTTTTAATAGCTCTATTAACTTTTCCCATGTGATGTCTGTAGCCAATTGAATTATTTCCTATGACTCCTGCCAGACCAACCATCAAAAATTCATCATCATTTGATTTCTTAGAGTTATGATTTACACAGGATGGAACTGTAATCAAGTTGGTTCTAAAATTCTTATCAGGAATATCCTTTAGCTCAGGGAATAAACACTTAGGGGGAATGTGTTCTTTTGAGATAGCGTGCTCATTACACATGTAGCACAATTCATCATGTTCATTCATGAGTTATCCTTTTTATATTAAGCTAACATTTATTTTTAAACCGCTTCCATATTTGCATAAAAGATATTACTTCTCAGGTAGATTGTCAATGAATATTGCCGGAAAACGGCTAATAATAGGCTTAAAATTCTATATAATGTTGTTATTCTTATTGATATATAGAATATGTTGAATTTTACAATCCAATAATTCTTGTGGGATTTCTTGAAAAATCCCCGTTGAAACATTCATCATTCGGATTCATTCTTCAGATGCGTTGTTCAGGAAGGACTCTTGCCTCGCAACTCCACCTACAATGCCGCAAAACTAAGAAGAGATGAAAAATTAAGAATTTCAGTTGAAATGTTAGCAAAGACCTAAATAACCCGCTGGTGAAAGCCTATTGAAAAACAAAACAGACTTATCACCAGTCAAGTTGATTTTTTGGGGCAAGTGTTGTCTTGTTTTATCATAGTTAGTCATTATAGAATATTCCTAACTTATGGGAAAGTATTTTACAACTGAACAGGCCGCGCAATATCTTGGGGTAACTTCTTCCAGAATTCGCCAACTTATTATCGGGGAACGATTAGAGTCGGAAAAATATGGACGGGATCATTTGATTCGTGAGGCTGAATTGGAAAGGTTCGCTAAGAATGGCAGGAAGAAAAGAGGCAGACCCAAAAAAGTAGAATAAAATACTTGCGCAAGCGTTATGAATATGATAAACTGTTACAAATGAAACGCATTTCTCAATCAAATACCACATCACTACAGATACTTGATTGGCCGACTGATCAAGAGCCTATTGTCGTATTACACGGAGACACAAGAGACATTATACGTCGTTTACCTGAAAACTCTTTTCAATGTGTCGTGACCTCACCGCCATATTGGGGTGTAAGGGATTACGGTGTTCAGGGACAAATAGGCGCAGAAGCGGACTTAGAGGCATATCTCGACACCTTGGTAGATGTTTTCCGGGAAGTGCGGAGAGTTCTAAAACCAGAGGGAACATTCTGGTTAAACATTGGTAATACTTATACATCTGGTGGTAGAAAGTGGCGGCAAGAAGACGAGAAGAATAAGGGCCGTGCGATGTCATATAGACCGCAAACTCCTCCCGGATTGAAAAAGAAAGACCTTATTGGCGTCGCTTGGCTCTTGGCCCTTAAATGTCAAAGAGACGGCTGGTACCTGAGAAATGACATTATTTGGTATAAACCTAATTGCCAGCCTGAGAGTGTAAAAGATCGCTTTACCGTCGCACATGAGTACCTCTTTCTTTTCAGTAAGTCAGAACATTATTACTTCGATCAGGAGTCTATCAAAGAACGCACCACGGATGGAAACGGCCTTAAGAATAAGAGAACTGTGTGGTCGCTTAACACAGAGCCTTGTCCAGATGCTCATTTTGCGGTATTTCCCAAAGGACTTGTTCGGCCCTGTATTTGCGCAGGAAGCAGGCCCAATGATGTTGTCCTCGATCCGTTTTACGGAGCTGGCACTGTGGGTATTATTGCTAAAGAGCTTAAGAGACGCTGTGTTGGCATTGAATTGAAGGAAGAATATATTGATATTGCTCACAAACGAATATCCGCGCTGTAGACCCTGCTTATTCCGGCGGCATGATAAATTCCCAAGTGGCGTGAACTGAACAGTAGCGCTTGTTAAGGTTCTTAATCTGTAACTTTCGCTCGCTGCCCCCATCAAAATAGAGTTCAAAAATTAACTCATTGGCTTCATTCCGAACATAGCAATATCCGGGCTTAGGAGATTGTTTGCTATCCACCATCATCTTCAACTCGCCATCCTTCGCCGTCATTAGAAGACCTTTGGGGATTTCTACAAGTTCGTATTTCCATTCAGGTGCTTTTGTCAGTGTACGCAAAGTTAAAATTCTATCATAAGCCTTCAGGTGATCCATGAATTGTTGACGCAGGCCGACGAGGTCGCTGGGATTGTCACCCCAGTTCCCCTTACCAAGCTCCATGAATTTACTTATCCAAATAATATCTTCTTTGACGCCTTTATCGGCTTGAGTTTTTAGCGAGAGTTTAACGCCGTCTGCGCTTGCGTCATGGCCTGGGTTTCCTTTTGGTGCAAGGGTTGCTTTATGCCCACTCATTTTCAATACCTTGACCAACACATATTCGAATTTGTCCTTACTGAAAGGCTCCGATGAAAAGCTATGATGTACCCGAAGTGCATCGCCGAAATTCTGCAATGTTGTTTCATCGAATAGGTTTGAATCACTTAAGATGAAGTCATGGTGAGCAGAAAATACACTGATGACACGCTGAAGCCATTGTAACTGGCCTGCCGTCAGTTCTGGGATTGCCTTTACCAATAATTCAATTAATCGTCTTTTGTCGTCTGTCATAATTTATTTGTACTCTGCACAATTATATCAGGTCTTGAAGGTGCGTGGTACAGGAAGAACTAATTATTTTTTACTTTAGTAAAAAATGTAGCAGAATTGTAGCAGAAGGCATCCTAATTTTACATAATATACCGAAAATATCGGAAAGAATAGAGAGTTAATTTATTATTTAAATTCAATTAATTAAGCTTAAATCCAGACCAGAAGCCCTTTTAGCTTAAATTGTTTTTATGCGGATGGCATTCAAGAGGTCGTCGGTTCGATCCCGATCAGCTCCACCAAATTCTTGATAACCATTACCTATGCCCTATTTTGTTTATATCCTCAAAAGTGAATCAACTGGCACTTCTTATATAGGTCATACTTCAAATCTCGAAAAAAGACTTATAGAACATAACAACGGGAAAAGTATTTCTACAAGGAAGAAAAGACCCTGGAAACTCATTTACCAAGAGGAATATCAAACTCGCTCAGAAGCTTCAAATAGGGAAAGATATTTCAAATCAGTAAAAGGAAGATTGGAACTTAAAGCTAAAGCCATTTTGTAGATCAGTTGACCTACCCCCGTCTACGGCCCGTAGGGCAGGGAGAGCGGTCGCATCGACAGGTCGTCGGTTCGATCCCGATCAGCTCCACCATATCTCCTTAACAACATTTATCAATGTCCTTTTACGTTTATATTCTTAAAAGTGAATCTACTGAAAGTTCATATGTGGGGCATACAAAGGATCTTCAGAGGAGACTTGAAGAACACAACAATGGAAAAAGTTTGTCCACACGGAAGAAAAGACCCTGGGAACATCAATACGCCTTGTTATTAACAGTCTTATAATAATAACGACATTGATTATAAAATCCCTCCTAACCTCCCTTTGCTAAAGGGAGGAATATCCCCCCTCTTTGGTAAAGAGGGGCGAGGGGAGATTTTCTGATAAATGTCTATTCAATTATGAGACCGTTAATAAGTCCCGACGGCTCTGCATTAAGTTGTGTCATGTCAGTGTACGCGTACCTGTTCTTTCGGGCGAACAACTTTCAGTCCCATTGCCTTAATAGCTGCATCCGTAGCCTTCCGAGACTTTTCCATAAGTTCTGCCGGGGAAAGGCCTTTCGTCTTATTGTAGTTTTTCTCCCTTGCCTTGTGTATCCAATCAAGGGATTTATATTTCCACTTCTCCATCACCGGTCACCTCCTCTGGAGAAATAATCTCATCGGCAGTATTGACTCTTTTAGGCTCTTCCGTATCAAAGATACCACCAAAGACCGATGTATCAATATAAAGCCTCAACTTCTTCATGATTCATATTCTATCATTTTTGGGAGGCAACTGCACCCTGCATTCTTTCACGGTAACTTCCAGCCCGGAGAGGCTGAAGAGTGGACCGAGTCAAACATCAAAGGGAAAAATGTCTTTGCTCTCCGTGTCAAAGGCGATAGCATGGAAGCCGAATTTGTTGAAGGAGACATTATTATCGTCAACCCTCATGTAGAAACAAAGCCGAGAGACTTTGTGGTCGTAAAGAATGACGATAATGGCGAAGCGACCTTCAAGCAGCTTCGGAAATACGGCGAGACCATCGTTCTTCACCCGCTTAATTCAAAGTATGAGGATATCGAGCTGACAGCGAGGTCAAAGTATCGGATTGTGGGGAAGGTGGTTATACTTGCTGAAAAAAAGAACCGTCCCATTATTCCATTTTTATGAGATTTTTCTACTGACTCCACAACAGCAAGGAGAGTTTCTGTAGATTTATGTATTTTGGACGTCGCAGCATCATTTAGACGGCCGCCCATCCCTCTTAATAAACGTGACGTATAGGCGAATTCCGTTTCATCATTTAAGTATCGAATATGCGTGGGCCTAATTGCTTTCTCATTAATTATCCCTTTAAGCCCTTCCAATGACGTGTAATGATAAAGAAAATCCTTTGCCATTCGCCTTGTTTATGATCAAATATTTAAATTATGGACTGTCGATATACTTATATGGTCCATCGCTATCGAAAGAAGTGTATGTTGTCACAGTTCCATCGGATTTCTTTGAACCAGAAACTAAAGAGGCAATACTTCCCCCCAAAAAATTACCGTTTGCGTCAGTAGGTAATCCAGTGTTAGGGCTATTATTTAATGGTGCCCATGTTTCACCGCCATCAGTGCTTCGCAGGATACTTGCGTTTCTTGGGTTAAACGACTCTGATTCAACGCCGATGTAAATTAGACCTTTTACATATTGATTAACATTAATAGCGTAATTTCTATAATTGTTGTAATTTGGAAAAGATATTTGCTTCCAGGTTGCCCCTCCATCAATAGACTTTTGAAATTTCATTGCGCCGTCTGAGGCGTAGGTCACTGTATAAACCACATTTTCATCGAAAGGGTCAACCGCTAAATCTCCATTTATAATTGAACTCGACGCAAGAGAGGATACGACTGTCCAATTGAGACCATAGTCTGTAGATTTATATAGCATATCATCGCTGTTATTACGTGCAAATACAATATTAGGCTTAGAATTGCTCACTGCTATTGGCCCTACACCAACGCCTTTTCGAAGTCCAGTTGGTGCTCTCCATGTGCGACCGTTGTCTACACTTGATGCAAAAAGCCAGCCCGGACTACCAATAATAGTACCTGCCCGCTGACTATAACAATATACAACCTTTCCGTCTGGACTATATTGTAAATAATTAATATTTGGAGATATTTGTGTATCTTCGTAGCCAAAAGTATTATCATTAGAAATTGTATTCCAACTATTGCCGCCATCAATACTTTCGTATATGTAGAACGGGCTCAAAGCTAAAATATGGTTATTGTTATTTGGATCAACTGCCATAGATGTCTTAGGTAGGAACGAAACGATTGAATTATTATTATAATTAGCAATTGCAGCACCACTATTTCCCAACCATTCAGATGAATAGATTTTATTCTCATCAGCATAGTCTATTACTAACTGATCTGAATATATTCCTTTTCCAGATATAGATTTGAAGCTTTGCCACACTGGGTTTACCGTCAGTGTTGTTGAGCCGCTTATGCCAGAGGTGGGGTCTTTGGCCTCGATGGAAGTTGACCCGGTGCCAGCGCCGATGGCCAGCCCTGCATTGCTGATAGTCGCAACAGATGAGGTCGACGAACTCCAGTTTACTGATGTTGTCATATCCTTTGTAGTATTGTCTGAATAAGTACCTGTAGCCGTAAACTGTTGTGAAGTCCCCTTGGCGATTGATGGATTGGTAGGCGTTACTGAAATGGAAGTAAGGGTCGCGTTTGACGTGTTATTGTTCCCAGCGGTCCCTCCACCGCCACAACCGACAAAAATGAAGGAAAGCGAGAGAAAAATTGCCACAGATACCCAACTAAAGTGTTTTCTTAAGGTGCCCTTACATATGCAATTCATTGATCCCCTCCTATAAAGAAAATAAATAAATGGGACAGCTTGACAGTTCCTTTTTTTTGCAATCTCTTTGCTCCTTCTTATGTCCGAAATTTCAACTTGGTCATAAGAGAACTTAGGTTCTTTTATACCCCCAAATTTGGTTTGAAAAGCGAATTTATTTTGTCTATCCCCACTATAAATTACCAATTCAAATCTACACTGTTGGGCGGTTTCTGTCAATGCGGCTTTCAGGAAGTTATTGAGCGGGTGACTTCCACCTACAATGCCGCAAAACTAAGAAGAGATGAAAAATGAAGGATTGCAGATGAAATATTCGTAACGAGTCTGTAGAAAAAGTCCCTTATGATCCAAATGACCGTAATTTGGGGGGTCTTCTGCCCCTTCGGCGATCCGAGATCGTTCAATACAGTGCATCCTACGCATTCGTTTTTTCTTGACCTGTCAAAAATATTTTATCAAGTGGCTTTTTCTACAGCTTCAACGATTGAGCTAAGGGGCGCGGGGCAACCACGCTGAACTGAAAAAGAAAACCAGCGAAACCCGTGTCCCTCTTGAGCGATTTGTTAGGCATGTTCTGATTTTGTGATTTAATGCAATATTGCATTTAATATTTCCAAAGTATCGCCTCGCTATCCAAAAAATATTGTGCTTCCTTAAACCCTAGTGTGGCCGCCAGCCTTAAATCTTGTATCCCGCGCTCTTTTATAGTTTCATCATTCTTACCCATTGTATATCTTAGCCTGCCGCGCAAAAATATGGCCTCCAGAAAATAGCCCTCTTTTAACGAGATAGCTTTTGTAAAATCTACGTCTGACTGTCGATAATTTCTATTTCCACCATGTGCGAGACCTCTATAGAAATAAGCCCATTCATTAGGTTCTGCCTTAATTGATTTATCAAAGTCAGATATAGCTTTTTCATTTTCTCGAAGCTTAAAATATGCCAGTCCTCGGTTGAAGTAAACAGAAATAAAGCCTGGATTCAAGTTCTCTGCTCTGTCAAAATTTGCAATGGCTTTCTCGTACTCGCCAAGTTCCAGAAATGCATACCCTAGATCAAAATATGCACGTGAATTTGCACACCCTAACTGAATCGCCTCATCCAAGACGCTTACTACTTCATGATACTTTTTCTTTCTTAGGCAAGATGCCCCTTCTATCAATAGTTCTTTGATTTTCTTCCTCGGTATCTTTTTTTTATTGATGGTATTTTCTGTGGACACCCCAAAAGCCCCCTATCTAATGATGAGTTTGTAGTCCGCTTTATTATTTGTTGCTTAACATTTATTTTTATGCTGATTATACATTTGATTCAAAGATTATACGCTTTAGGTTTCATTGTCAATTATTTTTATAAAAAAACTACCGATGAAAGCATTATTTTTCTATATATTATTTCGTTATTCTAAACATTATATAGAATACATAATTATACAAACCTATATTCTTGTGGGAATTTTTTGCAGATTACCGGTTAAACTATATACCTTTCACGTTCAGCTTTTAGATGCGTTGTTCAGGAAGGAGGAGATAAAGGGGCTCACTATTTAAGGTTGTTTGCTGCACGAACAACTTCCATCTTACGCTTGGTTAATTTTGAAGAGTAGAAATAAGGGCATATATTTTTAAAGAGATATATAAGAGAATTGATAGAAAGTTAACCCATATTGGTGAATAGTAATCTATGTTTTCTAATATACATAGGATCTCAACCTGTTTAGGAATGTCATAGGCAACTTGAGGCGATTCAAGTCTATTGTAGCTTCTAATTCGCGCCTTGTATTCCCCCATAGTTGGAAACTCAGTGTTAAATCCTGCATCCAACATTTTGACTATTTCGTTGGAATGACGACTTTCATCCATTAAGCCATCTGCAGACAATCCTTTTTTTAAATTATCGCGTCTTTTCTGTGGAGATGGAGTTATCAGTATTGCATAATAATAATATCTCAGAGCTTCATAAATTGATGCGATTAAAAGGGCTATATCTAAAAGAACAGGACGCCTAATTATAAGAGGAATTCCTAATGGCGATATTTCAGCCGGTGTTTTTAGTTGAACGCCTGCTAAGGAATATGCAATTAAGATAAGTCCTATAGCGAGGGAGAATCTTCTGAGTTTCTGTATAAAGGTGAGTTTCTTTACGAAGTCTGATTCTGTCATAGTGAGTACCCCTGATAATATTGTCTATAGAACATCATTTCCGCTTGTACTACTTACCATTATATCAAAGAACAAAGATGAGGACTTCAGGAAGAACTAATTTTTTTTACTTTAGTAAAAATGTAGCAGAATTGTAGCAGAAGGCATCCTAATTTTACATAATATACCGAAAATATCGGAAAGAATAGAGAGTTAATTTATTATTCAAATTTAATCAGTTAAGCTGAAATCCAGACCAGAAGCCCTTTTAGCTTAAATTGTTTTTATGCGGATGGCATTCAAGAGGTCGGTCGCATCGACTCAGCTCCACTATTTAAAATCATTCACTTACATCTCATTTAAATCCTCTACCAACTTTTTCATCTGCAATCGCTAAACTACAGTATCCACAATTCCATAGGATCTAACTAAGTTAAATATAGTTGATTTAGAATGCAGAGGTTTACTAAACTTAACCTGTGGAAATAGTTAAGGACAGAAGACTATTTAAAAGATATAAACATAAAACTGATTTCTATATCATAATTTAAATGTATCTGTATGAATTTATCGAAGGCAGGATCAACTTTGTCTTTCCAAGAAGAAGCTTTGTCCCGCATGCAGAATTATATCAAATCTTAACTTGACATATAAATTCATTTTGCTCATAACACCAACTTATCAATACTTATAGGGTGGATTGGAAATTGAAGATTACTGATTGAAAGTAAGGACGAATGGATTAGTTAAGACCCTTTCTTTTCCCTTTTCTGTTCATACATCAATTTGTCCGCTTTAGACAGTAGTTCATCAACAGAGTATGTGAACCCTTGATCGGAGCATGCTATGCCAACGCTTAGTGAAAGGTTGTAGCTGTGGTCTTTTTTTTCATTGTGAATATCAAGGTTTTTTTGTAACCGAGAAATTATTATCTCAGCGTGGTCTTTAGTAGTTCCTACTGGAAGAATCACAAACTCATCGCCGCCAATTCGGGCAATTACGTCTGACTCTCTACAAGTTACTTTGAGGATATTGGCAGTTTCCTTTAATAACAAGTCACCCTCTTTGTGACCAAAATTATCATTAACTATCTTTAGATTGTCCACATCAACATATAACAGGAACACTTCGCTGCGCAGCCGTTTAGCTATCGTTAACTGATGTTCAGCCAAGGTGAAGAACCCTCTTCGGTTATAAAGTCCTGTAAGTTCATCGTTAAGCGACAAGACTTTCAGTTCATCTTCCAACTGCTTACGCTCAGTTATTTCATGCTGCAAGGCGATTACAAGTTCGTTTAAATTATTAATAGCATGAAGGGAGATTTTTCTGGATAAATAAAAACCTGCAACCACGAGTCCTGACACAATTATCAGTAAGCCTGATACAGAGAGTAAAGGGATATAATTAAGAATTGTAGATATAATTCTTATATTCAGAAGCAAGATGGTAAAGATAATAAGTAGTACTACCCAAGTGAGGAGTTTTGTTCTTTGCCTTATGGATTCTATAACATCAACTGTTTTATTCTCGGTTTTATCTGACATATGTGGGCATTCTTAGATAAAAAGTTCGTTTCCCAAGATATTATATTTATAGTTATAGTTACAAAAATCACCAAAGTTATCAATGACTCTAATTGTGCGAAAATAGTGTACGTTATCTGTAATGTACACCATTATAACTTAGCTCTATGTCATCAGGATTATCCTCCGCAGAAGAATATTCATAGTGCTCTTTATCATTTTTACCTCCTCTTAATATCAGGTTGACATCTCCCAAAATCAAATATTTTTAACATTGTAATGCTATGACAAAATACTTTAGTTTGTCAATTTGAAAATATATAAAATTCTCAAATTTAATCAAA
>JBGQLV010000040.1:0-25234 GCA_041500225.1 Thermodesulfovibrionia bacterium
ACCGGTATATATCCCTCCACCAGTGTATATCCCTCCACCAGTGTATATCCCTCCACCAGTGTATATCCCTCCACCAGTGTATATCCCTCCACCAGTGTATATCCCTCCACCAGTGTATATCCCTCCACCAGTGATACCACCACAACCATTCAAATGATTGAAGAGAGGTATGATTATATTTCTGAAGAGTAAAACAGCAAGTATCCTAAGGAGGCAATAAAAATGAATTACTTATCTATGAAGGCAGCATTTTTCAAGGTTTTTTTGTTTTTGACTTTCATCTCACTTTTTATTTCAGATTTTGCATTTGCTCAAGAAACCATTAAGCCCCCAACGACTACTCCCATTGAATGGCATTTAGACAAGCGTAATTATAACTATACCTGCAAAGAGGGTGAGATTACATCCTACAAGATTAATCTAACGATGGAAATGGATATGAAAATTAGGGAGGGGTGGCAAGAGGCTAAATTAAGCAATATAACCGGCTTTGAACTAGGATATACCGAAAAATGTATCGGTATGGATAAAAACGGTATTATGGATATAGAGATTGTTTTTGACTTGGTTAAGATCAAGGCGTCTATGAATGTATTTGGAACTCTGGTAGACATGTATATTGACAACGATTACCTGAAGGCGTACAAAGATGGTGTTCTTGTTGTAGATACCAAGGAAGGCATCGGTATGGCAATTGCCTATGATTTCTTTAGGGACTTTGGCCTATATAAGAAAAGTGGGAAGGTAAAAGCCTCCCCTGCTGGAGCGATCATAAGCAAGGTAAAAGGAGATGATGTAGTTGTTAAATTCTTTGAAACAACTAATATTATGCCAGGGTTACCTATTCAGATACTTGCGTTTCCTGAAAAACCTATTAATAAAGGGGACACATGGGACTTCTCTTTTATGATGGAAAAGATGGAGAGTGTTACCTTTAAAAGACCTCTAAAGCAGGTAGTTCGCTTTACCCTTGAAGGCTTGGTAAAAGTGGATGGGGCGGAATGTATCCAAGTCTCCCTTGACTCACCACTAAATGTAAAAGACATTAAAGCTATGGTGAAGATGGGGGATGCAGATGTGGAGTACGATGTCCGAAATATGAGCCGTAAAGCCACTGGAAACTTTTATTTTGATCCTGTAAGAGGAAAGTTTATCTTTGGAAAGGTAAACTTAGATGCAAAAGTAGAGCTTTCAGCTATCAATCCTGAGACAGGAAAGAATGTAAATATGGATTTAACGATTAAAATGGATTTTGATCATTTAAGAACAAGTAAAAAGGAGTAAAAAGGTCCCTCATAAAAAAAAGATTTGTTTATAATTCGTGAATTGGATATAGGACTGTGATTATTGGAACACGGATGAGTGAGAAAGAGAGGTGCAAAATGAGCAATGAGTTTATAGAGGATATTTACAGCAAGATGAAAGAAAAAAGTACAGAAGAACTACTCAAAATATGGACAGAAAATGATAAAGCACAATATTCAGAGGAGGCATTTGAAGCCATAAAGCAATTACTTGCAGAGCGGGGTGTAGAAATTCCAACTCAAAAAGAACTATTACAACCAACTCTCCAAGAAGAATTGCGATTGCCCCCTTTAACCTGGCTTCATAAACTCAGTGGAGGTATTATTTTGGTTGCAGCCATTTTTGCAGCGATACATGCCATATTTATGATAACTTTACCTGATCAAACCATTGTTGAGATGAGCAAGGTTTCAATTAAGATGCAACGGGATAGTTCTAATCCTCCATCTCAATTTGCAAATAAAACCGATAAAGAAATTGATCGGTTTGTGGAAGATTATCGCAGCGAGGTAATCCAAGCAGTTCGCAGTGAGTTCACAAAAATGGGCGGATTAAAAGGAATTTTATCAATCTTGCTCATAATTACTGGTTTTGGTGTTCTATACCAGAAACGCTCTCCAACCCGTCTGTTTGCTGTAATCATAGGCGTCGTATTGTTTTTTGCTGCCATTACCCAATATCCCAAACTGATGAAACAACTCAAACTTTATGATCAAATTGAATCTCCGTTGCTTATGACAGTAGATTATATTTGGTATATCCTAATACCATTGACGATTATTGCATGTTTCATAGCAGTGATTATTTTGGGAGAAAGGAGGGCAAATTAGTTTTGAGAAAGCAATAAAAATAAGAATGCCCGCAACGGTAGATAACAGAGTGCTTGTCCTTTACTCGTAGAGAGATTAAACGTCCAAAGGCTTTGCCCTTCTCAAGCACTCAAACCGTTGGATGACGGTACTACTAAGACGGTATTTGTCGGGTTGAAATTAGCCTACAAAAGTTTTCTTTTTTTACAAAGGTGATTTTGACAGACAGGGGTGTATATGTAACACACCCCTGTTATAAATTTTCGGCATAATTACAAATTAGTGGGTCTGTTTTGGAGGATTGCGAACACAATTTTATATTTAAGATCTGCCTTCAAACCACGATGGATTCGTAGAAGCTCTTTTAGATGAGCAAACAGTCCATCTAATGAATTCGTGGTATTAGGGATATCAAGTTCAGGATAGTGCTTGTAAGTAAATAAATTTGGCAAGTTAGTTTTGAGACTCCTATATGCAGAACGTAAGCGTTTGTGCGGATAGTGCCAATGACCTGTTTCCAGATCGACAGTGCGCTCTCTAAGAAAATCTTGCCACTTTATATGCCATTCTGAAAGGGCGTGAGTAAACCATTGTTCCTCCGAATTA
The DNA here is from genome assembly GCA_041500225.1 of Thermodesulfovibrionia bacterium. Classification (GTDB taxonomy): domain Bacteria; phylum Nitrospirota; class Thermodesulfovibrionia; order Thermodesulfovibrionales; family SM23-35; genus 0-14-3-00-41-53. Next base: position 2,721 of record JBGQLV010000040.1, read on the forward strand.
CATAAATGCTTTATAAGTTCCCTGAGTTCTTTTCCTGCCTGTAGTTTTGGCCTCCGAGTTAGATGCTTGGTTATAATTGCTTTCTGGTGAAAGTGGCACATCTGTATAGGAAGATCATGAAATACTCCTTTGATGCCGGGCTTGCCGTCAGCTACCACGGCACGCAGAGTGAATCCCTGTGCCTCCAACGTGTTGCGTGCATATTGATATTCAGCTATGGTCTCTGTAGTTATCTCCACACAATACATGTTCATGCGTCTGTGAGGATCACGCACTACAAGAAAGCCAGAGGTGCGTCCAAAGAATACACAATCTATTACGGCTATCATTTCACAAGGAGAAGCAACAACGGTTGGTATCTCGTAAGCACGCAGTTCTTTACGTACCCAATTTACTGAGCGGCCATATCGTGAGGCCAACAGCTTCACTGTGTCACGTTTCCATATAAATGATTTCCAAAGAGTCAGACGAAGGCGGGAGGGTCTACGAGAGCTTACAAAACTTCGCTTACAAGACCGACAAAGATAACGTTGAACTCCTGATTTAAAGCCTTTCTTTTTGGTTTTTGAGGAACCACATGCTGGACATTTTTTTGCTCATTTTACACTCCATTGTAAATTAGTGGACTTAACCCCTTTATAGTATTGCATTATCAGACACTTTTAGACCCACTAATTTGCAATTATCCCAAATTTTCTAATCTCAACCTAAGTAAAAATAATAAATCTGTCCTTAGATTTTTCTTTGACTTGGTCTATAAACTAAAGGTGACGTTAAATCTTACCTTTTGTTTATAAATTAGTTCATTATTGTCAACACAGGATTAAAATGAAACGAGAATAGGCTTTAAAGTCCCAACAAGTTAGGCACAAGTCTTTTAAAACCCTTCTCAGATGCCAATATATCGAGATGTATAGTTGCAATGTCCTCTAAATTCAGGTCGGGTTCATAATCAATTTTACGTGTATCTACTGTTTTAATGTATTGTTTACACTTATCGCATACGTCCACCCTATAAATCTCTTTTCCCTCTTCATAAAAATAGTGAAGCGACTCATGGTCTCTGTTCTCGCAGAATGGACATTTCAGCCTTTCAGACGGCCACTCAAAGCCGCAGAAAGAACACGCAAAGAACCTTTGACCTTCTCCTTTCAACTCGGACATATTGGGAAAAGAGCCGCAAATAGGACAATATCCTCTGAGCCAATTTTTCAAGTCAACTTGGTTCTTAAGCTTTTCGACATTGGCATCAAGAGAGGGCTTTATGCTCATATGAATCAGAAAATTCAAGATCGCCTTATCTATATCTAAATCTTCCGAGATTTTATTAACATATGCTTCATTGTAATGCCTCGCCAACAACTCCTCAGGATCTAAAGCCCTATTTCTAATGGCCTCTTCTATTGTCTGGATATCCTCTTTCATCTTATCGGTCGCATTTTTTCCGATCTGACATAGGGATTCAAATAAAATAACAGAAGATGGCATATCAAGGATAAAGTCTTCTTTGTTTATCAGAGGAAAACCCTCTTTAATCTGTAAAGTTCTCAAATCCTTACCGCTCTCTATGGGATTAACATTTAGCATGGATTTTATAGCTTCCTGCTCTTCTAAAACCTTTTCATAAAAATTTAGGATTTCATCATATGCAGGGTTTTTTTTCTTAAGCTGTACTATCTGCTCTTTTATCTTTTCTAATGATTCGCTCAAATAACGCCCCTCACTTTCAAAAAAAATAGCTTGTTTCGAGTTTCCCCGAAACAAGCTATTTTAAGTTAACGTTAAATAATTGTTACCCCGCCAGGTTAGAGAAGTTTACCACAGGCTGAATCAATTTTTTCATAGCCGCAATCTTTGTAATTCCTGTAGTATCTACTGCTGCGGCAAATTTGTGGTACTTCTTGGGTTCATCAATCACAAGGAAGATTGTCCTGACAAAGTCGGCATTAAGAAGCTCTGCCTTGGGATACATTGCCTTAACCTCTTTTAATCTTTTCTGAGCCATATCAAGCATCTTATCCCGATCTCCGAAGTTCATAGTGCCTGTAGGGCAGGTTTTAACACATGCCGGCAACAGCCCTTCTTTAATCCTGTCAATACACATGGTGCACTTTGCCATTCCTTGAGTTTTTTCATCCCATCGAGGAATATCCCATGGACAGGACCCCCTTATTTGTTTGAAGTCTGCTGCCTTTACCTTTACCTTTGGATTATAAAGCACCGCACCTGTTGCTTCATCTTTAGTTATGGCCTTTAATTTTAAAGATTCAGCAGCCATCTTGCATGGTGGTTCAGTGCAGTGTCTGCACTGATCTGCGAAGAAATACCACCTGGGTTTACCATCCACTTCTAACTCACTGAACCTCACTAACTTGTATGTGAAATAGGAGAGGTCCTCCGGGTTCTGATGGCTTCCGCGCTGTAAGGTTTTAGTTCCCGGATTCATATTCCACTGCTTACATGATATTTGACATCCACGGCATGCCGTGCATTTTGTTGTATCTATGAAAAAGGATTTATCTGCCATTAGTTATCACCTCCCTTAAGCTTTCTTGACCTTTTTGGTCGGTTGTTTGGTTATTTTAGTGACATTTGCCATGAAGGCCTTGGATTCCGGTATCATGGTATTAGGATCACCAATCGTAGGAGTAAGCAGATTTGCACTGTCTCCTCCGTCTTTTGGATGCAGCCATCCAAAATGCCAGGGTAACCCGATCTGGTGAATAGTCTGACCGGCGATTGTAAAGGGTTTGAGACGAAGTGTAACAATGGCTGCTCCCTCTACCTTGCCTCTTGATGTTTCTACAAGCACTCTGTCACCATTTGAGATTCCCCTCAATTTTGCAAGTTCCTGACTCATTTCGCAGAACAGCTGAGGTTCAGCTTCGATGAGCCATGGGAGCCAGCGGGTCAATACCCCCGTCTGCCAGTGCTCTGTTACCCTGTATGTAGTGCAGACAAAAGGATATTTAGGATCACACGTTGCAAACGTATCCGGGCCTCCCTCAAAAATCTTGACAGCAGGGTTAATCCTCTGATTGGACATCAGGTTCTTTTCAATCGGACATTCCAATGGTTCATAATGTTCCGGGAACGGCCCATCTTTTAACCCCGGTCCAAAGATTGAGGCTAACCCATCAGGTTTCATAATAAATGGATAGACTCCCTGAGTACCCATTGGCGGTGCCGGGCCGTCAGGAATATCGCCGACCCATTTCTTGTTTTCAGCATCCCATTTCAATAAAGCTCTGTTAGTGTTACGAGGCTTACCGTCCAGGTCAACAGAAGCGCGGTTATAAATAATCCTTCTGTTAACCGGCCATGCCCATGACCATTCGGGATAAAGACCAAGTCCTGTTGGGTCGGTCTTCTTCCTGCGAGCAGCCATATTTCCAGCTTCGGTATAACTGGCTGAATATATCCAGTTACCACAGGAAGTACGACCATCATCGAGTAAGAATACGAAGCTTGGTACCAGAGTGCCTTTCTTATATGCCTTCTTGTCAACAGGATGTTCCGGAATATCCTCTAAGAAGTAGCCATTGATCTCTTTTGCTACTTTATGGATATCAAACTTGCCGTTGGTTTCATAATCCCATTTTAGATTAAAAATAGGGTCAGTAAAGGGACCTTTTTCTTTCTTATAGAGGGCCTGAACCTTTTTGAAAAGATCATACATAATCTCTCCATCAGGTCTTGCATCTCCGGGGGGGTTGGTTGTTTTCCACCTCCACTGCATCCAGCGGCCGCTGTTACTGATACTACCTTCTTTTTCCAGGAATGCTGCACACGGCAACTGAAATACTTCAGTCTTTATTTTCGTGGGATCAATATCAGGACCTTTCCAAAAAGAACCGGTTTCATTGTCAAATAAATTAACGTTTACCATCCAGTCCAGCTTGCCTAAAGCCTGACGAACTTTACCCGCATTTGCACTTGAACAGGCAGGGTTCATACCCCATGCAAAGAAACCGGTGAAGGTCCCTTTATACATTTCATCGAAAAGGTTAAGCCAGGATGCATCCTGTGTGGGCTCAAGCTTAGGCAGCCAGGCATAACAAAAGTCATTATCCTTGGAAGCCTTGTCGCCGTAAAAAGACTTTAAAAGACTGGCAACATATTTTGGTCTGTTTTTCCACCAGTTGACACTTCTTGGATCTTTTGTGGAAGGAGTTGTTTTATTGTAATCTTCAAGTTTTGCCCATTGAGCACGGGGCGCTGGTAAATAACCCGGAACAATATGGAAAAGCAGACCCTGATCGGTCGAGCCCTGAACGTTGGACTCTCCTCTCAAGGCATTAACACCGCCGCCGGCGATACCCATGTTGCCAAGAAGCGCCTGGATCATGGCCATGGCACGGATATTCTGTACTCCTACAGTGTGTTGTGTCCAGCCCATTGCATACAACTCAGTACCGGCCTTATCAGGCTTTCCTGTAGAGCCGTAAACCTTATAAACCTTTTCAAGGTCTTCCTGAGGAGTTCCGGTAATCGCCGTAACTTTCTCAAGTGTATACCGTGAATAATGTTTCTTTAGAAGCTGGAATACACATCTTTCATTCTGTAAGGTCATATCCTGTTTAGGTATTCCGTTTTCATCCTTTTCTATTGCCCACATCGATTGATCATACGACCTTTTTGACGGGTTATAGCCTGAGAAAAGTCCGTCATCAAAACCATATTTGGGGCTTACAAGATATGAGGCATTAGTATAGTTTTTGACATAAAATTCATCGTAAAGGTCATTATCAAGAATATACTTGATCATACCGCCAAGGAAGGCAATATCTGTTCCTGAACGAAGACGGGCGAAAATATCAGCCTTTGCTGATGTACGGGTAAAGCGCGGATCTACGTGGATTAAGATCGCACCTTTGGCCCGTGCTGCCTGGATCCATTTAAAAGAGACCGGATGGTTTTCAGCTACATTGCTGCCCATGTTCAGAATAACATCAGCATTGCGAAAATCAATATAATGGTTTGTCATTGCACCGCGCCCGAACGACTCTGCCAGAGCCGCTACAGTTGCGCTGTGTCATATACGGGCCTGATGCTCGATATAGACGAGGCCAAGAGATCTCAATAATTTCTGGTAAAGCCAGCACTCCTCATTGTCCATGGCAGCGCTGCCAACAGAAGCAATACCATTAGTTCGGTTTACCACCTTCCCTTCTACATTCTTCTCTATAAAGCTCTTGTCCCGGCTTTTTTTGATATTAGCAGCAATTTTATTCAACGCCCAGTCCCAGCTTACCTCTTTCCATGTGGTACTGTTAGGGGCACGATAGCGGACCTTTTTGAGACGATTATCATTGACAGCGATCTGATACGATGAAGCACCTTTGGCACATAGTGACCCTTCACTGATCGGATGATCAGGGTCTCCTTCTGCATTAATTACAGTTCCTTTCTTGTCAGTAGATACCAGGATTCCGCATCCCACTGAACAGAAACAGCATATCGTGGGCGTTTCCTTGGCCCCTTTGATGCGGAGTTCAGTCCGAAGCTCGGCAGCATAAAGCTGTGCAGGGGTAAGGTCAAAACCCAACTGACTAAGGGTCAAGCCTGCTGCGGTAACTCCGGAGATCTTTAAAAAGTCTCTGCGCGTAATAACCTTCATAAAACCCTCCTTTCTTTAAATTGTAGAAAACTGATTTAAAAGTTGAACTGATTTATGACTGATATTCATATTTCCCATAAAATAAATTCATTATATGTTTAATCTATATCATATATAAGAGTCTATGTCAAGCTGAAAAAAGCCTTTATCGAGACAAATAACATATAAAATTTTCATTCCGATTGACAACAAACGGCTTGTTTGATAACCTTTCTTTATGGCAGTTTCCAATACAGAAATGTGCAGATTATGCGGTGAGATGGCTCAAACCTATGACCTGAGCACGATTCTGAACATCCTTGCACGGAACATAACAAAAATTATGGGGGTTAAGGGCACAACTGTTAGATTACTTGATGAAAAAAGTCAGACCCTTGAGATAGTAGCAGCATACGGCTTAAGCAAAACATATCTGAAGAAAGGTCCTGTAATCTTAAAAAATCATCCTGTTGACCGGAAGGTTCTAAAAGGTAAGGTAATAAAGACTAAGGACATAACTAAAAAACCTCATGTCGTTTATCTTAAAGATGCGAAAAAAGAAGGCATAAAATCAGTTCTTAGTGTTCCACTCATAGCTGAGGACAGGCCCATAGGTGTGATAAGGGTCTATACATCCACACCTCATGACTTTACTGCCGAAGAGATTGAAAGGTTAAGGTTGCTTGGATCATTTGGAGGGATTCTTACCGATAGGGCAAGAATATGGAATGAGATGCGTGCCCTTATAAAGATATCTCAGTCCATAAGCTCTACCCTGTCTCTTGATAATGTCCTTCAAATGATAGTTGAAAATGCAGCAAAAATATTGGGTATGAAAGCTGCGTCTATAAGGCTTCTAAATGAAGAAAGGAGAACGCTTAAGGTCAGGGCTGCATATGGGTTAAGCAAGGCATATTTAGAAAAAGGGCCTATCGAGTTAGAGAAAAGCTTTATAGATAGGGAATGTCTTAAATGTAAGGTTGTATCAGTTCCTAACATTAAGAAAGACAAAAGGCTTCAATACCCTGAAGAGATAACCAAAGAAGGCATAATGGCACTACTCTCTCTGCCCCTTGTTGTACGTGGGTCTGCAATAGGGGTTCTCAGGGTATATACATCTACTCCTTACACTTTTAATGAATCAGAGATAGATTTTCTCTCAGCACTTGCATGTCAGGGGGCTATAGCCATAGAAAACGCGCGTCTTTTCGAGCATATAAGGAGTGAATACAAAGAACTTACAAGAGATGTCTGGAAATGGTATGACTGGGGAAACCGTTTTCCGAAAATCTAAGGAACTTGTTTCAAAAGATGCCTTTTTTCTTTGGCTCAATTCCCTGAGAAAAAATTATAAACTCATTGGGCCTGTCAAGGTTGGAAGTCAGACCGTCTTCAGAGAATTGAATTCATCAAAAGAACTTTTCATGGAATATGAAAGCACAATGCTTTCTCCGGGAAAACTTTTTATCTATAAACCGAAAGAGGATCTTTTAAGATTTAGTATAAATGACGATATATCAATAGATGAAATCCCTCTCAGTTCAGAAAAACAGGTGATTATCGGAGTGCATCCATGTGACACAAATGCAATACTTTATCTTGACAGGACGTTTCTTGGTGCATTTAAAGACCCATATTATGAGGTTAGAAGAAAAAACACCATAATAATATCTCTAAACTGTACACAGGTCTCCTTAAATTGTTTCTGTTCATCAGTTGGTGCAGGTCCGTTTCTTAAAGCAGAAGCAGGTTATGACATGCTCCTTACAGACTTTGAAGATAAATATCTCATTGAGATAAAAAGCAGAAGGGCAGAAGAGTTGTTTAATATTAAGGGTAAGCGCGTAGGCGCAAGTGAATTGAGACTTAAATCAGAAAAAGAAAAATCTGTACTAAATAACTTTAAAAAAACAATAAACGTAGAGGGACTCGATAATCTATTTGTGAAGAACATTGAACATCCTGTCTGGCAACATACAGCAGAAGAAAGATGTCTTTCCTGTTCAAATTGCGTTATGGTATGCCCCACATGCTTCTGCTATGACATAGTTGATGAAACCTCTATGGACCTTAAAACTGTAAGGCGGTTCAGGCACCTGGATGCATGTCAGGATATAAGGTTTGCCGAGGTATACGGGGGGAATTTCAGGCAAAGGCGGGCAGCAAGACTCAGACAGTTTGTTTCACATAAATTGAACCAGACCAGTCAGTATGGAGTTCTCGGAACTGTAGGTTGTGGTAGATGCATTACATGGTGTCCGACTGGTATAGACCTTACAGAAATGGCAAAAGAGATACAGAGATCATGAATCAACTTAAGCCATTAAAGGCACGAATAAAAGATATAAAATTGGAAGCTGAGGATATAAAGACATACACACTTTCAATAGAAGGTTCATTTGTAGCAATACCAGGCCAGTTCAATATGATAGGCTATCCGGGAGTTGGTGAAGCGCCGATATCTTTCAGTTCCATCGTTCATGACGGGGCTTTCGAGCATACGATAAAAACCGTAGGCCGTGTTACAAAGTTTATTGATAATTTAAAAAAGAAAGATACTGTATTCATTCGGGGGCCTTATGGCAGAGGCTGGCCGATTGATGAGGCTATAAACAATGATATTATCTTAATTGCAGGGGGTGTTGGATTAGCACCCATAAGGCCGTTGGTGCATATGATTTTAGAGCAAAGAGAGAAGTTTGGTGATGTGAGTCTTTTGTATGGAGCAAGGAATGAAAAGAATATGCTCTTTATGGATGAATTCATAAAATGGAAGAAAAGCATATCTCTTTATCTTACCGTAGATGAAGTCTTGAAACTTAAGATGTGGAAGCATCATATAGGTCTTGTGACGGAACTTATAGATAAGATAAAAATTAATCCTGCGCATGCTTTTGCCTTTGTTTGCGGTCCTGAGATAATGATGCGGTTTATTTGCAGCAGCCTCCTTATGAATGGAATTCCGCAGTCAAGAATTTATGTATCCCTTGAGAGAAGAATGAAGTGCGGCGTTGCTCATTGCGGCCATTGCCAGCACTTCGGGTTGTTTGTATGTAAGGATGGACCTGTGTTTTCTTATAAAGAAGTGCGCGGGCTTCCGGATGGATTGTTATAGAAAACAATAATTAGTGTCTGTTCATAAAGTCAGGTTTTTTGTCATTCCTGCGGAGGCAGGAATCCAGAACCTTTTGAAAACACTGGATTCCGGCCTAAGGACTGCCGGAATGACAGAGAGTAAAAGTTAGTTTATGGACGGACTCTAATTATGGTGTCATTCCGCATCCAGTAGGGAATGACGATCAAAAACATATGGGAAAATATTTTTGGAATTAATCTATGAAAAAACCAAGACTTGGATTCTTTAAATATTCATGCTGTGCAGGTTGTGAGTTTCAGTTTATGTATTTCCAGAAGCATATTATCGAAACCATTACAAGCTTTGATATTGTCTATGCAAGGATGCTTAAAAGAGGAGGAAATCCTCACGGTCCATTTGACATAGCACTTATTGAAGGCACAATAACAGAGTCCTGGCAGGTGGATGAGCTTAAAAAAATAAGAGAGCAAAGCAAACAGCTTTTTGCAATAGGCTCATGTGCTATAGACGGAGGAATTCCTGCAATAAAATCTACGATGGCTGAACTTGAAGCTGAAAAAAAGGTCTATAAAGATCTTTCTACTATCCATTCCATAAGACCCCATTCAGTGGATGCATATGTTAAGGTAGACGGATATATAAGAGGTTGTCCACCAGGAGAAAGAGACCTGCATGAGGCATTAGCGTCAGTCCTTACCGGGAAAAAACCGGCCTTCCTTCAATACAGCGTTTGTATCGAATGCAAGCTAAACGGCAACATATGTGTTTTAGTAGCCTATAACATGCCTTGTATGGGTCCTGTAACAAATGCTGGTTGTGGCGCCCTTTGTCCTTCAATGAACAGGGCATGTTACTCATGCTTCGGACCAATGAAGCAGGCCAACGGTCCTGCCCTTGCAAGAAAATTTAAATTAATGGGATTGTCCGGAGAGGATATTATAAGAAAATTTACAGAGTTTGGAGCCGATACCATTGAATTTAGAAGGGTGATAGAAACCTATGAAGATTAACGTTGATTATATAGCCCGAGTAGAAGGAGAGGGTTCTGTTAAGTTTGAGATACAAGACGGCAAACTGAAAAATCTTAAGCTTAATATATGGGAACCTCCGCGTTTCTTTGAAGGTTTCCTTGTAGGAAGGAAATTCGACGAGGTCCCTGATATAGTGTCAAGGATATGCGGTATCTGCCCTGTATCACATATGACCACATCAATAAGGGCGATTGAAAAGGCGCTGGGCTTTACACCTTCTTTAGAGATTAAAAACATACGGAAGATAATGTCCCTGAGTCAGATAATTGCAAGCCATCTCGTCCACCTTTATATGCTTGTTCTGCCGGATTACTATAAAGCGGAACTGTTATATGGCCATGAAGAAGAGATTAAGAGGCTTATAAGGTTAAAGGAAGCTGTAAACAATGTTACTGCTATATTCGGAGGCAGGCCGCTTCATCCTGTTACAATGGTAGTGGGTGGCTTTACGAAAATTCCGTCGAGGGATGAGATCGGAAAAATTATAAAAGGACTTGAATCTATCAAAGGAGATGCATTAGATACAGTTAAAATGGTATCAGAACTACATTACCCTGATTTCAGGAACAACACAGAATATGTTTCTATTATCAGCAAAGATGACTACGCGGTAAACGAGGGAACTATTGCATCAAGCTCCGGGCTTAAGGTAGAAGAGGATGACTATCTTTCCTGCTTTCAAGAGGAAGAGGTTCCATATTCAAACGCAAAGAGGACAGTGATGAAGGGTAGGGGCTCTATTATGGTGGGTGCGCTTTCAAGACTTAATATAAAGTTCGATATGCTTCATCCCGAGGCTAAAAAAGCAGCAGAGATGATTGGTTTTAAGACCTTAGAGAGAAACCCTTTTCTCAATAACATTGCACAGGCTATAGAAATAGTACATGGCGTATGGGAGTGCATTGAACTTCTCGATACACTTTCTACTGAAGATTCACTAATTGAAGTTAAAGTTAGAGAAGGCTCAGGCTCTGCATTAACTGAGGCCCCGCGCGGGATGCTTTATCATCAATATGAGCTAAACAAGAGAGGAGTCATTGAGAAGGCAAATATTGTTACCCCGACAGCGCATAATTTCATGAGTCTTGAAGAGTCCCTTAAAAAGTTAGTAAATGAAAATATAGATAAACCAAAAAATGAGCTGTCGCTATTGTGTGAGATGCTTGTCAGGGCCTATGACCCGTGCTTTTCGTGTTCTGTTCACTAATGATGATTAAGAAGATGCAATGCTGCGATCCAGTGAGCGCCTTGTTAGCCCTCTTTTAATAAATATCTAATTGTCGATACCCGGATTTGGACCAACGGTCTCGGCAGTATTCTTAGCAGCGATCGGGCATGCTTCCTCCTTTGATGACAGAAGACAGGTGCTTCGGTTGGCTGGATTTGATCTGTGTGCATCCAGTGCCATAAGAAATAAACTACACACTTTATATACCTATTTACATAATTGTCAGGTTGTGGCATTTCTATTAACATCTTTGATGTAAACATTCAATTGCCCACGTTATGTTATATCTGTTAATATATGGCATAAGTATTGCTTAGAGATGAAAGAGGGAGTTTTTTGTGCTCGGCAAAGGACAAAGATTGTGAATAATAAAAAGTTTACAAGGTTTATTGGGTTTATTGTGTTAAAAAACTCAACGAACTCAAAAAACTCCATAAACTCAATAAACGCCTTGTGTTGTTTGCTCTTCGCCTTATTTTGCATCCCCTTATCTTTGGAGGCTAAGGTTACCGGTATATGTGTCAACTGTCATACCATGCACAACAGCCAGAATGGGGCTAACATGCAACATATGGGCCCCGGTGAGTCTGATACGGGTCCCAAGAATTTACTTCTAAGAGGGACCTGCATAGGCTGTCATTCAGCAACAAATGGTAGCACGTGGAAGGACCCTTTTACAGGTGCACCTATTGTATTTAATACATCAGCCCCCACATACGGGGCTTCATCCGATGGAGTGGCTCATCAGGGACTGGCTGGCGGGAACTTTTATTGGGTGGCAACCGCTGGTGGACATGACGATGCAAAAGGGCACAATGTTTTAGGAATATCAGCACAAGATGCTACACTTTCTGCAGCACCGGGTGGGGGATGGTGTGCCGGTTCGTGCCATTATTCCCTTGCGACAGTTCCTGGGGACTCTTTCTCTACTTATGTGTGTACTAAGGGAAATGGTTGCCAGGGCTGCCATGTCACTACAAAACACCATGTTGATGAAGGAGTTTACCGGTTTACATATCATCATTTTCCTTGTTATTCTGCAGGTAATACTGTAAGAGGACAAGGGGATCCAAATTGGGAATATAACCCAACACAATCTATACACAATACTTATATAGGTGATAGCTCGCATTCATCGATAACTGGAGGGGGAGGCAATATATCAGGCTTCTGCTCTGGTTGTCACGGCATGGCCGGCTGGTTTCAGTCTGATTGGTCTTTTGGATTCAACCAACCAGCATCCAGTCCTTGGTTAAGGCATCCGAATGATTATGTTCTTCCTGCTTCCAGCGAATACGACGCATATACAGCTTATAATCCCATTGTCCCCGTAGCAAGGCCAGAGGGAGGCTTCCCAGCAGATCCCAGTCAAGTGCGGCCAGGTACAGATATGGTAATGTGTATTTCATGTCACCGTGCTCATGGCTCGCCGTATTTCAAGATGCTAAGGTGGGATTATACGGGGTGGCCGGGAAATGCCCAGACAGTTGGATGTAGTACATGTCATTCGTCGAAGGATTAAAAAAGTCAATAAGTCAATAAGTCAATGAAAGAAGTCATTTGTCATCAGTCACTGGTCAATAAGACGATAATAATAGTTTATTTGGGGAAATTGGCACAAAGATTGCTTAAAATTATATAGGATGTAGTATGTGTAGAAGAATTAAGTTTATCAGTCATTGGGCACTGGTCAATCAATTAATGACAAATGACCAGTGACTTATGAGTTATGGAGAAGGAGAAGCTATATGAAAAGTCATTTTAAATTATTTATAATAATCAGCCTTTGTCTCTGTTTCATTTTCTCGTTAATCTCAGAAGGAAAAGCAGACATTTTTTATGACATCTACGCAACTCCTCCTACATTCAACCCTAATGCTATGCCGATGCCAGAAACTACCACTATTTCAGCTGGTCTGTGGGCTGATACCTCGCGTACAGAAGCTTTATGCTGGCTGAAGGTCTATGATATTAATCATGCTTTAGTAAACACGCTTACATACCCTGTAGACTCTCTCACTCCAAATATAACTGCATATAAAGAATATTATGTACCATGGAATGGCAAAAATACTTCAGGTATTACTGTAAGTAACGGCATTTATCCATATCATATTGATGCCGTATCATGGGTGGAAACTTTTACTACAGATTATGGAACAAATTATCCCTATGACGTTGCTGCTTACATTTATTATTGGGCAGAGGCTGATTGGACATATGAGATAGCATTGGTAAGTGATACAGGCAAAAGAATCATGCTAACTGGTGATTGTCAGGGTCTTGGCGACGGTCATTGGTGGAATATAACGCCGACGGGATTTACAGGTCCTGCATATGGGATTACTGCTGCAAGTGGTAATGGTAAATTTTATGTTTTAGACAGTGGTAGCAAAAAGCTATTTTATATAACGAGTGATCTGCTTGATGTAGCGATGGTTACTTGCGGGCAGATGGGTACAATAATAAATTGGGCAAGTTATTCATTGTGGTCAGGTGCTATCACACCATCTGATTTAGCCTGTAGTTCTGACGGAACTATTTTCTATGCGGTGGATAAAGGGACAAATAAGGTTTATAAATCCATAGACTCAGGAGCCAATTGGAATCAGTGTGCTGCTCAGCCGGGACTTGCAGCCTCACCCTCACTTACAGGTGTTGCTGTTGATCCTAATAATAGCAATATTGTCTTGGTAGCGGACGGGGCAAACGGAGATATTTATAAATCTGATAACGGTTGCGCTGGTTTTACCAGAATTTATGACGGTACCGCACAACAGGCCTATCAGGTATCTTTTGATAACGATGGTTATTTTTGGTTGAGCAATGTGGCTAATAAACGTGTTTCTGAGGTTAATCCCATCAACACTTTGGAGGTTTTAAGGATAGGCACCGGTGCGGGTGACCAAAGATATAAATTTAATGCTACTGACGGCGCAGGCACCGGCATAGCTTTAGGTTTGTTTGCAAACTATAGCCCCTGGCTAGATAATAAGTATTTATATGTGGCTGACTATTATAATAAAAAGGTTAAAAAATACGTATATGACAACTATGGGTCGGATCCACCTGTTGGTACTAATATTGTAGTATCAGCAAGTAGCGACACAACTCCGCCTTCTGCCATAACTGATTTGTCAATTGAGCCAGAAGACCCTTTGGGTTGGTGGTACGTGATTGGCTCAGATTATGTGATGCTGCAATGGACATCACCTGGCAATGATGATAATGCTCCTGCTACAAGGGCGAGGGCTTATGATCTCAGATATTCAAAAAATCCAATTACCACAGGTAATTTCAATTCTGCCAACCGAGCTATAGTTGAGTACACATCCCATGCTACAAATAACACATCAGGTAAAACAACTTTTGAAGTTCAAGAGAATATTTCTCAGAATACTCAATCTTCCGGATACATTTCGGTGATTGATTATACAGATCGTTCGGTGCAAGAATACGAATATGCCTCCTGGTCCGGAAAGATATTTTATCTGGATACCGGCCCCCCCGCCGTAACACTTGATAGAACCTATGATGGTAATGATAAAGTTTCATTGCATTTTCCTTATGTACAGGGAAATCCATATGATGGTTTCCAAGTCACTGGATTAGAGTCAAATACCATATATTATTTTGCCATAAAATCTTCGGATGAAAAGAATAATACGTCTGGACTCTCTAATACCCCCGTGAGCGGAAAGACAGGTCTTCTTTTAGAATGGAATATGGTCTCATGTCCTTTAGATCCTATACCTAATAATAGCTCACTTTCAGTATTCGGGGACGATGCCGGTTTAGACTGGATGTTTAAATGGATTTCTACATGGACAGGCCCTACTGACACAAATTGTGCAACAGCGTGCCAAACAGTTGGTGCTTCTTGCCCCCACTCCCCACCACCACAGTGCTACTGTAGCCCTGATTGTGATGGTAGTTGGGTACAGGTATCAACCATTGTTCCTGCAGAAGGCATTCTCCTTTATTCAACCAAAAACTATGACCCTACAGATGCAACAGGTGCAGACATTATTGATTTTTCATCTACGGTTTCTCTAATTACTGGCTGGAATATGGTCGGGAATCCTTACGGGGCAAATGTAAGCTTAATTAACTGTAATGTTTACAATCCTGGAGCACCTGAACCGAAAACAAGAACATATGAACAAGCTGTGACCGCTGGCTGGATAGAAAATGGTGTTTACATTTGGAACGGGATTACCTATATTGATTATCCATGGGACTCTGCCGAGTTAGAGCTATGGAAAGGTTACTGGGTAAAGGCCTACTATAATTTAGATTTGATAATTAATAAACCTTAGTCAAAAAGGAGAGCTGGTATGCTTATAAAAATATATAAATTGCTTTTGGTTATCTTAATCTTAGGTATATTTTCTTTACCTGCTTATTCGAGTTCTGATTGGAACATTACTCTAAGGGTTACAGGTGGAGGAGTGTATGATTATTGCATTGCTGGGGTAAGAGTTGGAGCTACTGACGGACATGACAATGCCTTTGATGTTCCGTCACCTCCGGGTAGCCTTCTCAGCAGTTATATCAATACATATTTTCCTCATGCAGAATGGGGTAACATGTATAGTAAAATGCGGCGAGATATTAAAGCACCCGATTTACCCAAAGAGTGGACTTTTGTGGTGGATTCTAACATATCCGGAGAATTGACCATTCAATGGCCTGATCTAAATAATGCAATACCTGATAAAGATGCTGTACTTATTGATATAGATGGCGGCGGAGGGGTGATTGATATGAATACCTCATCCTCATTTGTTTTTGTAAATAATAGTACGCCGAGAAGATTTCTTGTCAGGATTTCAGAGGCACTCCCAGCGCCTGAGCCGCCACAAAGCCTGAATGGGAAATTGAGCAAAGCCGGGGTAGTATTGTCCTGGAAGAGAAATCGTGAGCGTGATCTTGCAGGCTATAATGTTTACAGAAGTACTATCCCCGGGAGCGGTTACCAGAGGATAAACTCTTCGTTAATCTCAGTACCTAAATACATAGATAAAGAAATAGTAAAAGGTAACACCTATTATGTAGTTACTGCTGTCAACACCGCAGGTGGAGAAAGTGGATATTCAAATCAGGTTGGAGTTATTGTAAAATAGATAAGATTATAAAGGTAGGGTGAGATATTATTAGAAGGATATCCTTTTTTTTTAGATGGTTTAAGTTCAGATGTATTAAGCTCCTTTTCTGTACATTAGTATTATTTTTTCTTTTTAGTGTTATTAATAACAATGTATTTACCCAACCACCGCCGCCAGCCCCTCCAGTAACATATACCGGTTCAGCTCATGGAAATAGCACTTATGGGGTTTTCCGTAATCAAACGAAACCTGATTTTATCAAGTTTGGTTACGCAAGAGGAAACTGTGTCCATTGCCATGAGCAGCATACAAGCATTGGGGGAGTAGAGCCTGATCCTACTTCTGCCTTAGGCTATGGTTCCATATACGAACTCTTTTATGATTTATTTGTGAGTCAAAGTGATGCTTTTTGCTTTGGTTGTCACAAGCTTACCGGACCAGTATCGCAAGTCTTGCCCTACCAGTATAATTACAGCCGTATAGCCGGAGGTGATAATAACACTTCTCCAAATAATATATATGACGCCTTTCAGTTAACGGGTTCAACACACGGTTTGGCTGCAATTCAGACCGTCCTTACAAATAAAGGTAGTACATGGAAATTTAACAGCACGGCAGCAAACAATAACCCCTGTTCCGGTTGTCATAATCCACACCTTGCGAAAAGGGATCCACATGGTTCAGGGACTCCTATAAGGACTGACGCAAATGGAAACTTGATAACAAGTTCTGTGTCTCGGCCAAGCCTGCATAATAATAGAGACAGTAAAGCATGGAGTATTTGGGGAGATGGAACTGGTGAAAGGATGAAAGATTATGCAGTTTCTGTAGTTGCAACATATTGTGCCCCCTACCGATTCGGTTCAACTACAACACGTGAACCAGACGGTTGCTCCGCGACCTCCCCAACAGACTGTACATCCGCTTGTGCGAATGGATCAGGACTGTTCGATACTGTAAATTTTTGCCAGGATTGTCATGTGCAGAGTGTTGGTGGAAGACAGGCTATTAATTGGACTGCCACTGGCGATATACATGGAGTAGCTTCTCAAGTCTGCTGTAACTATGGAGATAAGAAAGCCCCTTATCCTGCTGACCCTTCCCCTCCTACGCCTTATCCTAATTATGTTCTCAGTTGCTTGGACTGCCATGAACCACACGGTTCTCCAAATGAATTTCTTCTACGTCAGGAGGTAAATGGTACAAATAATGGGCTTGTCTTTGGTACCAACAAACAATGGTGGAATTTCTGCAGTGCTTGCCATACAATTAATACTGGCGGTGTTTATTATTACCATTTTTCTGTGACATCTAGTAGCAATACCTGCTGGACTTGCCATACACATAACAAGTTTTTAGGGGGGTGTGATTTGGCAGGGGGTCAATGTGGTGGTCATGTAAAAACTTTCTAAAAGTGATCAGTAACTGATGGTCAGGTCTACAAAAAAAAGGGTCAGGTCTCCACATTTCACAGATTAGTTCAGATTTGATACTTTTTCCTAAACTGTAAGCAAGAAAATATCTAAATATAGCATGCCTTTAAAACAGAAAAACTTATGTGCGCTTCTTGATTATCTTGAACAAATAAAGACTTATGTATTATTTTTCATAACAAGAGTGGCGAGACTTATGTTTAATGGAATACCTTACCACATTATCAGCAAGGGAAATAATCGTCAACGGATTTTTAATGATGACGATTATTTCAATAAATATCTCTATACTAAAGCAGTAAAAGACAAAACATTCCTTTAGAATTTATCACTAAGTTTTAATGAACAATTAATAATATTCCTTCATGTCTGCTACCAATTAAGCATGTAAATTGTTTATAATTAATAGGGAAGATAGATTATGGATACTCATACAGTCAACGGTCATCTGTCACGAGATCATTAAAATTACGACTATTGACTAATGGGCGGGTAAATGGCATAGCTATTGCTTAAAAATTAAAGAGGCTATTTTGTGCTGAACAAAGGGAAACGTCAAACGGTCAAGGCCACGATGCCTGTATTGAGAATCGTTAAGCGGTTAAGGTTACGAAACCCGTTTCGTCTATCGGTTACGTCTTTCGGCTTTTTTCCGTTACCGTTGGACGTATCCGATACGGGCCTCGTGACCGTAGCCGTTAGCCGTAAAAGCGGGATTCGATACCGTGACCGGTTACCACTATATGCTCAATGCTCAAATCCCCCCAACCTCCCTTTGATAAAGGGGGGCGAGGGGGGATTATTATTCTATTTTTTTTGCTTTTTGCTTTTTGCTCTATGCTCTGTGCTCTATGCTTCGTCTTCAGAGGCGAAGGTTAGAGGTCTTGAATGCGACAACTGCCATACCATGCACAACAGTCAGAATGGGCTGCCTATGGCTAATGATAGGGGTTTATATGGTACACCCCCATACGGGATGCTTCTGAGAGATACCTGTGTAGGCTGCCATATGGCAACAAATGGAGACACATGGAAAGACCCTTACACAGGTGCCCCTATAGTGTTTAATACATCTGCCCCCAATTATGGTGCATCCGCAGGAACAGGACCCAAACAGGGCCTGGCTGGCGGCAATTTTTATTGGGTAGCAGATGGGGGTGAAAACAATGATGCAAAAGGACATAACGTTTGGGGGATATCAGGGCAAGATACTACACTTACTAATGCCCCGGGAAGAGGAGCTGAAGGTTGTGGTTCAAATGTTTGCCATCAATCCCTTGCCCTTAACCCGGCAACTACTGACCCAGTTTCTGGTAATATTCGAAGAAATGGGTGTGAGGGTTGCCATGTTTTTGCAAAGCATCACAAAGATGACGGAGGTTACCGATTTCTATATCACAAATGGTCTCCAGATGATGTATCGAAGGCTGTGAGGGGGCAAGAGGACTCAGAGTGGGAACGGAATCCAACCTCTACTACCCATAATACATACATCGGTGCGAACAATCCTTCAGAGGGCAAAGACATGTTAAATAGTGGAGGGGGCAATATATCATCCTTTTGCTATGGCTGTCACACAACTTTTCATATGCCGAACTCATCAGGAATAGGGTCCAGTGAGCCATGGCTCAGGCATCCAAGTGATGTTGTTCTACAGGTCAATACACCAAGCCCCACGTTAGGCGAATATGCCGCATATACAACTTATGACCCCATTGCCCCAGTAGGCAGGCCAGAGGGGAACTTCCCAGCAGATCCAAGTCAGGTGCGGCCAGGCACTGACAGAGTTATCTGTGTATCCTGCCACCGTGCCCATGGCTCGCCATACTTTAAGATGATGAGATGGGATTATAGGGGCTGGCCAGGAAATGCTCAGTCAAGTGGGTGTGGGATATGTCATTCGAAGAAGAAGTAAATTGGTTACAAGGTTTGTTGACGAAACTGGCATGAAGATTGCTTCAAAATTATATAAGGTGTGTTATGTGTAGAAAAATTGGCAGAAGGCAAAGAGCTATTAGCAAGGGGTATGAAACTCTTAGCTCTTTGCTTTATAAAGGAGAGTCCATATGAAAGGCTATTATAATTCAACTAAAATAATTATTCTCTGTTTATGTTTCATTTTCTCTATGGCATTAAAAGGAGAAGCAGCCAATTTAAATGGATACGATATATCAGCAAGTCCCAGCCCATTTAATCCAACTACACAGAGTACTAAAATCAAGTATATTGTGGAGAATGATTCCATAGTTAGGGTGGGTGTTTATAATTTAAGTGGTACCCTGGTGAAAAACCTTACATACCCTACCGACAATTATACTGTAAATAGAACCAAACTTCATTCTTGGTATGAGGATCTGTGGGATGGTTCACAAGATGCCGGCGGGTACGTAGTAGATGGTGAATATCCTTATAAGATTAATGCCGTAGCATGGGAAGATACTATCACCACAGATGCCACTTATTTTCCCTATGATATTATTTATGATCCCATTGATAATTACATAATGTGGGTGTCTGACTCAAACAAAAAGATTAAAAAATCAATGGATGGAGGGGCTAACTGGACAGATGAGACACCGAAACTGTCCGGTTTTGTTGGTCCTGCTTACGGGATGGCAGTATGTAAGACCGGGGAGAGCAGTTATACGATCTATGTTCTGGATAATGGTAAGCTTCCAACAAGGGATTTATACTTTTCTACAGATGGGGGTTCAACCTGGAACAGTCGGGGTGGACTGTGGACAATGGCTAATAACCCTCGGGATATAGCCTGTACCAGTAGAGGAACATTGTATGTTGTGGAAGCAAATACAAGGAAGGTTTATAAATCTACGAACGGAGGATTAAGCTGGAGTCCTTCTACTGGTACTGTTGTAGGGACAAACCCTTCAAGTTTACTTACAGGCATAGCTGTTAAGGTTGTTGATCCTAATGATACCACCAAAGATATTGTCCTGGTTACAGATAATCATGCCACAGGCGCATATGCCTCAGTCTTTAAGTCTACTGATGGTGGTCAGAGTTTTAGCAACCTCATAACCTGTAAAGGAGCAACGAACGGATGTTTCCTCGGATGGTCTGTAACTCCTACAGACAACGGGGGGGGTGCTTATCAGATATCCTTTGATAATGATGGCTATTACTGGGTAAGTGATCGTGGTAACCACCGTGTTCAGCAGTTTGATCCCAACAATAAATTTGGATTTGCTATAAATGAACCTGCAAGCGGTACCGGAAGCTATAGATTTAATTCTCTTAAGTTAAGTTTGGGTATCTTTACATTCTACGACGACTGGGTCGAACAGAAGTATTTAGCCGTGGCTTCTTATAATCAACAAAAGATTAAAAGATACATGAGTGACAACTTTATCCCTTCATGTAATATTTTTGTATCGAGAGCTGCTGATACCACAGCACCGGGTCGTATAACTGATTTATCAGTTGTACAAGGAGAATGGGACCCTGTGTATGAGGTGGGATCAGATTTTTTGTGGCTGAAGTTGACATCACCTGGAGATGACGCCTATATTCAATGTACAACAGCCAGTAGCTATGATGTCAGATATTCTAAGACACCGATTACCTCAGATACGGAATTTAACAATGCTACACGCGCTGGAGGGGTGGCTTCTCCATGGTTGGAAGGAATAGTTGGTTCTTTTATGGTCACAAAGGATGAGTCAAATAATAAGCTGGAGTCAAATACCATATATTATTTTGCCATGAAATCTTTGGATGAGGTGCCTAATACATCTTTACTATCCACAACCAGCCCCAGCGGAAAGACAGGCCTTCTTTTAGACTGGAATATGGTTGCATGTCCTAAACAACCAATTCCTAATGATACAGCTTCAGTATTCGGGGACGATGCTGGTACAGACTGGATGTGGAACTGGTATTCCACATGGACTGGTACTGGGGACACAAATTGTCCAAATGAGCCCCCTGATTGTAACCCGGGTGTGTTTTGCGACCCGGATTGTGACGGTTACTGGGGAAATGAATCTGGAGTGAGAGATGTAAATGCCGCAACTATCATCCCGGGAAAAGGCATGTTCCTTTGGTCATATAAGACATTTGACCCTACTGATGCTCCTCCGGCAAGTACTCCGATTACGGATTCAGAATTCCCCATTTCACTGAATGCCGGATGGAATTTAATAGGGAATCCTTACGGAACAAGTGTAAACCTTAGTTCCTGTGATGTCCAGTACTCCTCAAGGCAAACTTATGAGAACGCTGTGAATTCTCCTTTGGAGTGGATAGGGAATGCCATTTACATTTGGAATGGTAGCACATATGTTTCGTATGGTTGGGCCGTTGCCAAGTTAGAACCGTGGAAGGCTTACTGGATAATGGCCAACTATAACTTAGACCTGATAATTAAAAAACCTTAGTCAAAAAGGAGAGCGGGTATGCTTATAAGAATATATAAATTAATCAACTTTTGCAGATGTATTTTAATCGTCATTCCGTGCTTGACACGGAATCCAGTCCTTTTTTTATCTCTGGATTCCCGCTTTCGCGGGAATGACAGCACCACATTATCATTGGTTCTGCGAAAGTTGTACAAATTACTTTTAGTTATCTTAATCTTAGGTATTTTTTCTACCCCTGCTTATTCAAGTTCTGATTGGAAGATAACCCTGAAGGTTACAGGTGGTGGAATTTATGATTATTGTATAGCTGGTGTAAAAGACGGAGCCACCGATGGGCGTGACAGTGCATGGGATATTCCGTCTCCCCCTCATAGCCCCTATGAAACTTATATCTATACCTATTTCCCTCACCCGGAATGGGGTTATGTGTTCTATAAATTTCGTGAGGATATCAAGGCACCTGATTTACCCAAAGAATGGATCTTTGAGGTTAGCTCTAATGTATCAGGTGAGTTGACCATTCAATGGCCTGATCTAAATAATGCAATACCTGATAAAGATGCTGTACTTATTGATATAGATGGCGGCGGAGGGGTGATTGATATGAATACCTCATCCTCATTTGTTTTTGTAAATAAC
>JBGQLV010000041.1:0-24971 GCA_041500225.1 Thermodesulfovibrionia bacterium
GCCATTAACGTTGTACTGCAGAGGACCCAGCCGATAAGAGATGATGGCTTTGAATGGGACAAAAAAGGGATAATGGAAAATAGGATTTAACTAACTGATAACATTAGAAAAAGTAGGTTTTGTTACGTATAGCGCGGTGGAGTCAACAACTCCGTAAGTGTCGGGTTTGAGTGAGTAACCGGGGTAATTTCCATTGAGAATCTATCACTTATTTCTTTGGAATAATACGGTATATCCTGTCATCTCCTGGGCGGGGCGTACCTCTACCGTCAGTATTATTCGTTAGAAAGTACAAAGCACCGTCAGGACCTTCCACCACATCTCTTATTCTTCCATACTTTCCTTCACTGTAATCACTGGAAAACCATCGTTCAATCCTTGTAACCCTATTGTCTTTTCCTTCAAACCTTAGCCTTATGAGGGCTTCACTTCTCAGGGTAGCTACAAGGAGGTCACCCTTAAGATGCTTCAGGAGACTTCCTTTATAAAATGTAATGCCCGAAGGAGGCGTTGTCTTTTTCCAGACAATTATTGGATCAATGTACTGTTTTAAACCGGGAGCGCCAATAACCTCTGGCCAGCCATAGTTACCCCCTTTCGTTATGATATTAATCTCATCATGGGCGAAGTGCCCGAATTCTCCTGATGGCCCGTGCTCTGATTCAAAAAGTTTATTGGTTCCAGGTTGCCAGCAGATACCCTGAGGATTTCTATGCCCGTATGAATAAACGGGAGAACCTTTAAATGGATTATCATCGGGTATCTGGCCCCCGGGTGTTATCCTTAAAATCTTGCCTCCCATTGATTTCAGATTCTGAGCGAGTTCTGAATTGAAGGTCTCGCCAGTAGTTATATAGAGCATGCCATCTGGTCCAAAGGCTATCCTTCCGCCGTTATGGAATTTACCACCTGGTATGCTATTAATAATCACCTTATCGAAACTCCCTGTGTCACCATTGTCTTTCAGCCTTATAACTCGATTTAAAAGTTTATCTCCTTCCCTGTATGTGTGCATTGCATATATATATGGCTCCTTCGGAAAGGATGGATGAAGGGCGAGCCCCATAAGTCCTCCCTCACCGGTATGAGCGACTTCGATCCTGGCATAGGGTTTTTCGAGAATCTTCCCCGCCTTTATGAGTCTGATATTCCCCGGCCTCTCACTAACCAGTGCCCTGCCGTCTGGAAGAAATATCAGTGACCAAGGTATCTGTAAATTTTCTAACCAAATTTCTACCTTTACCCTATCTCCCTCAGGAAGAAAAACATCTTCTACGGTCTGCGGTTTATCCCCAACCGTCTGTGCACATGATGCACAGAGCGATGAAAGATGCATAAGTATCAAAAGAATAAATATCTTTCTCATACTTCGATAATAACCCTTCAATGCAGAAATCTCAATTATTTCACAATTCGTCTTCGCATGAGCCTGAAAGGATAGGGAGAAAGCAAGCTAACAACAACAAAAACCCATACAGTGTCCCATCCGCTGATAGCTAAATGTCCTGATGACAATGCCCTGCAGATATTTACAAGGTGATAGAGAGGCGTGAAAAAGGCTATCTTTGAAACAATGGACGGAAGACTGTCCAAAGGGAAGAAGATACCTGAAAATAGAAACATTGGAGTCATAAAGATGGTATAGAAATAATTAAAGGAATCTATGCCAGGTACAATAGCTGTAAATATAACAGATATCTCGGAAAAGATCAGTCCTGTTATAAAAAGAATCGGGATAGCAAGGACTAATAAAGGAGAATCAACAAGCCCAAAGAGCGAGATTACGATAATGATTATTGTACCGTAAAGCATACTTTTTGTAGCGCCCCACATGAGTTCGCCTGCCACAAGGTCGTCAATATTAACAGGTGTTGCAAGTATTGCATCAAATGTCTTCTGATAGGTCATTCTGACATAAGTGCCGTAAGTGCATTCATAAATTGCTGCAAACATGGAAGAAGATGCGATTATCCCCGGCGCAATGAATTTTATGTATGGAACCCCGTTTATCTCCTTTACAAATGCACCGAGCCCGAGTCCTAAGGCTGCAAGATAAAGAATCGGCTCCACAAAATTCAATGCTATGCTCGATTTATACAGCTTTGTATAAACCGTGAGATGCCTTTGCCATACCCTGAATGCCTGTTTAAGTTGCAACTAACAATACCTCTTTTATTGAATATATTTTAGTAATCTCCCCTAACCCCTCTTTAAAAAAGAGGGGTATAATAAAAGTCATCAGCGTCTTTACATCCCCCTTTTGTAAAGGGGGACGTAGGGGGATTACTAATCCGCTCCAATACCATATCCTTCCTGAAAAATTATAATTTCAATCTTTTAGACTCCTCCCTGTCAGCTTCAAATAAACATCTTCAAGATTACCGCCATGAATACGCATAAGATTAGATGGTGAATCAATAACCACAATCTTGCCTGAATCCATGATCGCTACCCTGTCACAGAGTTTTTCAGCCTCTTCCATATAATGGGTTGTGAGTATAAGGGTAGTGTTTTTTGACTTGAGATGATTAAGCTTTTCCCATACAGAGTGTCTGCTGTGCGGGTCAAGGCCGGTAGTTGGTTCATCAAGAATCAATAACTCAGGGTTGTTTATCAATGCCCTTGCAAGGATAAGTCTTCTTTTCATCCCACCTGAAAGGCTATCTATCTTTACATGAGCCTTTTCTTTTAATTCTACAAACTCAAGAAGTTCCCATGCGAGTTTCGCAGAATCTTTTTTTAATATATCAAAATACCTTGCATATACAATCAGGTTTTCTAACACTGTAAGATCAGGGTCAAGATTGTCGTCCTGCGGCACAACACCTATTCGTGCTTTTATCTGACTGGGTGCTTTAGTTACATCCACATCAAACACTTTTATATCCCCGGAAGTCGGCGGCATGAAACAGTAAATTATGCGCATCACTGTTGTCTTGCCTGCACCGTTTGGTCCAAGAAAGCCGAAACATTCTCCTCTTAATATTTCAAAATCTATATTATCTACTGCCTTTAGAGAGCCGTAATACTTTGTAAGACCTTTTACAGTTACGATGTTCATGAAGTTAATTTTAACACGAAATTATAACTTCGAAGATTCTATGAAGTCTATTTTTGACAAATGTGGTATGTAAAGAGTATTTTTATAGAGATAAAATGATTATGTTATTAATGCCTAAAGATCTTAAAAGTTATTTAAGTTTTCAGGATTATTATTGTTAAATACTTTTCATAACACACACCCCCAACCCCTCTTATTAGAGGGGAAACAAGAAGTAACATCCCCTCTTGAGAGGGGTGTAGGGGTGTGTGTAAACATAAAAGTTTATTATGACTAATTATTGGAACAGAGTTCGCTATGAATAAGACATCAAAATTGATAGTACCCTTACTAATTCTCATCTTCATCTTCTCCTGTGCCCCGAGGGAGATTCAGCCACCTCCGAAACCGGCCAAAATTGCCATAGTTCTTGGTGCAGGAGCCTCTAAAGGATTTGCACATATAGGAGTGCTGAAGATACTTGAATCTAATAAAATCCCTTTACATATGATAATCGGCACAAGTGCAGGGAGTTTTGTCGGTTCTCTTTATGCTTATGGCTATAATGCATTTGAACTTCAGAGGCTATCCTTCGCCATAGAAAAAGATGAGATTATTGACTTAACAATCCCTGATAACGGTTTCATAAAAGGGGAAAGGCTCGAAGGATTTATAAATCGTATGCTGGAAAATACGCCGATGGAAAAGTTGAAGATTCCTTTTTATGCTGTTGCAACCGATATCAAGAGCGGCAGAGAAGTTGTATTTGGAAGCGGTAATACAGGTACTGCTGTTAGGGCAAGCTGCTCAATCCCTGGAATTTTCAGGCCTGCGAATATTTCAGGAAAGGTGTATGTTGACGGTGGGGTTGTAAGCCCTGTAGCTGTGGAGGCGGCAAGAAGGCTCGGGGCCGATGTAGTTATAGCCGTAGATATATCAAGTGATGTTGATTCATCTGTCCCAAAAGGGACAATTGATACAATACTCCAGGCGATAAATATAATGCACTCAAAACTTTCAGCTATCCAGCTTTCAAAAGCAGATGTCGTAATAAAACCAAAAGTCGGTTATATAGGGGGTGCTGATTTTTCAAAGAGGCATGAGGCAACACTTGAGGGTGAAAAGGCAACACTCGAGGTCTTACCAAAGATACAGGAGATAATCAATAAGTTAAGACAGGAAGGCAGGTTGGATTAGCGGGTAAAAATATTGTTCAACAAATCCCCCTTAATCCCCCTTTGCTAAAGGGGGACTGAGGGGGATTACTTTTAATCTTACTATTTTCCCCCCATAGGCATTGCTAACTTTTTCAATTGCTCCTTTGAAAGCGGTGTGCCGTATCCGGCGTAATGCAGTACAGGCGCCTCAGGATTCTCGATAGGCACCCATTTCCCGTTTTGATAATCATGATATACAAAATCATATGTCACACCTTCAACTACAGGGATAATACCCTTTGACTGTTTCACTTCTTTATTTTCGAGCCAGGTCATATTAAGCTTACCTTTTTCAACTTGTTTTACATTCTCGGTATCGTGGCAATCAACACATTTCCTTCCCTCTTTCATAACAGAGTGGCTGAACTGCGGGGCAAACATCAGGAATGTTTTATTATCTTTTACTACAAATGTCTGCATATTCGCTGATGTAACCTTGCCGTTATAATTCATCAAAAAAACCCAGCCTGAAAGTGGGATGGCAACACGCTTACCCTCTTTAACGAGCGTTTCAAAGTGGCAGTTGGAACAACTGACGACATGGCGCACATGACAGGATTCACAGCCAAGCTTATCCCGATGGATTTTATGCGAGACGCTTGATGTAATGGTCTTGTGGCAATTTTCGCATTGGGCATCGAGAACACCCGGCTGTTTCATCGAGTTATATTCAGTTCCGTCGCCATGAACATCTTTTGCAGAATGGCAATCCATACATTGCATGCCTTTTCCAAAGTGGACATCAGGTTTATTTTCTGACTTGTCGATCTGCATAATGGACGCCTCCCGCTTATGACAATGCAGGCAAGTCTCCTGGTTACGAGCCGCTTTTGCGGAGTATAAGGCTTTTCCATTTGTCCCGATTTTATGACAGACGTCACAAGAAGATACATGACAATTCTGACAGCCAAGTTTTGAATATGGAACGCCGGTAATCGTTTCTAAGCCGCCATTGGCTTTGTCATACCAGTAAGCCATCCCCTTAGCTGTGTAATGCAGACCGGACAGGAAAAAACAGTCTTCTTTTTTTATTTCGTCAGAGTACGCATTTACAAGAAGTCCTAATGCAATAAAGCTTACTGCTATCAACAAGATGACAGAACCCCTTTTCATAAAATACCTCCTCTTTTGATTTATAAAGAACATAATAATTATAAGTTTATTTTTTAGATTTTTCCACCAAGAAACTCAATAGCTGCAAAAATTGTTCTCGTATTACTTTTTACACAATGCTTAGTCCAAGTTAAGAAATTTAAACCCTGTCACTGGGGCGGCGGGATATCCGTTCAAGGCTCTCTTCGTCAATCTCGTCAATGTATTCTTTCAATGGGAATTTATAACCGCATTCCATGCAGTTTAAAACAACTAACCTTCAGCCAATAACGAGTTTTATTTCGCCACCACATTTTTTGCACTTCATGTTTTAGTATATTTTAAAAAAATTTAAAATTCAAAAAGAAATATAGCGAATAGTCAAACCAAGACATTTTTCGTTATAGACTTTCCCTCAGGATATGAAATGTTAAGGGTTTAGTCTCTTCTGGGTATGACAGGTGAAACATCCGCCTGACCCACCACCCCCAGCAACCATAGTGCTGTAATCCCACCTGAGCATATCTGGCTGTTCAGAGCCATGAGATCTGTGACACGAAAGGCACATAACCTGGTCTATGCTCGGGGTTACAATTCCACTCGGACCGCTATAGCCCGAGAGATCTGGTCTTGCCACAGGTGCCTCTGGAGTATACGTTGTGTAAGCAGAATATTCACCTGAAGTTGGTAAAGCAATGTCAACAGGATGTCTCAGCCAAGGAGAGCCACTCCCTACACCTGAAGGATTTCTCAGAGCATGAAAATCTCCGTGACAGCCACATCCGTAATCACTAATAGAACCCCCTGATGCTATTGTCTCTCCTTGATATTCATTATGATCTGTTGGACTCACTGTTTTTTCCCAGTCTGAATCTTCAATACCTTTTACTTCATAAAGAAAACGATACCATCCACCTGTACCATCTACTACGATGGTAGAATCATTGGCATGGTGTTTAGGTGTATGACAGTCTTCACATATCAGGACATTTCCGCTTCTACTTTTTGTGAAAGGTATGCCAGCCCAGCCAGCCATAAATTTATGACAGTTATAACAATCTGAAATACTCAACGTGTCATCACCGCCTATCTGTTTACCAGGCACATATGCCAAATTATTATCAGCATTTGATATCCCTCCAACATTATGCCCATATATATCGTTTCCAGACCCTCCTAACGACGCCTTGTAAAAGTTCCCACCTGCGAGAGGCTCGGCTGGGTATCCACCAGTATTAAAGACAATTGGTATTTTGCTACCACCTATTTCAATTACGGTATTTCCTGTAGTTGAGGTGTGGCAGCCAACACAGTTATTTGTATTTAACCATATATATGGCCCACCTGAACCCCATGTCGAAAGTCGAGTTCCATTTTGGCTGTAATGCATAGTGTGGCAGTTGGCACATGGACCGGTAACCCTGGCATCTACATAGATATGCGCTGAAAACAGATAACAGATGATCGATAAGCTTATTAAGATTGTTTTTCTCATCTTTTGTCTAACATTTTACCTTGAATCTAACGAATTACCCTGCGGCAAGACCGCAAGGTATCTCTCATCTCCCCTCCCTTGACGGGAGGGGACAAAGGGGAGGGTGAAGAAATTACCATCACCCCCACCCTAACCCTCCCCCGTCAAGGGGGAGGGATTATCGAATACCCTGCAGCAAGACAGGGGATAACAAGTTTAACGCCTACAAAATTACAAGTGCTTGCACAAATATATGAATTTATAATGCCCTTTGTCAACGTAAAACAGAAATTTTTGTGCCGATTGCCTATTATTTCCTACACGAGTGTCGGGTGCAAAGTATTATGTTGTGTTATCATGTACCATGATTTCTCCTGGGGAAGAAAAGGCATGGGAAATACTAATAAGACTTGATCCCGGGGATGTTTGCAGGAATGCGTCTGTAGCATTCGATGAAAAAGGTAGCTATTACATACTAAAATCATTCTGTACGGACTTTTCTGTCAGCCCTGAAGAAAAAATCATCAAAAGCCTTGCTCCTATAGGAGAAACTATTATTAAAAAATATGGCTATTTTTTTATCCACTCCTGTCTCTGGTACCTGATTAATGCAAAGGACATCCGGCTTTCAGGGAGGCTCATAAAACCAAACAACATAAAAGGTGGAGAGATGTTCTTCAGGGGAAGCCATGCTCTACCCTTAGAGAGTATGGCAAAAAGATATGAGGATGATAAAGAATCTTTTATTAAAAGAGGCATAGAACTTTGTGCAGAGGTATTGAATTACGGAGATGCCTCAATAAAACTTCTTCCCATGCCCGGGATACCTGTGACACTGATTCTATGGCTTAAGGACGAGGAGTTCCCACCGAGGGCAGACCTGCTTTTAGATTCCACATGCGAGCTACAGCTTCCGCTTGACATAATATGGTCAATAGCTATGATGAGTGTGTTGGTGATGATGTGAGCCGTAAACTTCAAGAAAATATAGACTCTCTGTTATCCAAAGAGAAAGGGACTGTTTATAAAGACCCCGGGGGTAGGATTAATATCGCCCTCGTTTATCCGAATACATACCATGTTGGAATGTCCAACCTCGGGTTTCAGGGGATTTATGGGCTTCTGAACAGCATGAAAGATGTTGTATGTGAGAGGGTCTTTCTTCCTGAAGACAAGGACATTGATGAATATGTCAGGACACATACAGAACTTTTTTCAATGGAATCAAAGAGACCCCTTAACCGCTTTGATATTGTTGCATTTTCGGTTTCGTTTGAAAATGATTACCCTAATATCGTAAGAATTTTTGAGTTATCAAGACTTCCTCTGAGAAGTTCAGAGAGGAATTCCCGTCATTCGTTAATCATTATGGGCGGCGTATGCGCATTTTTCAATCCAGAACCTGTTGCTGATTTTTTTGACATATGTTTCATAGGTGAGGCAGATGAAATGCTGCCTGAATTTCTTGAAGTTTATAAGTCCTCCGTAAACAGGTCTGAGGTTTTGAAAAAATCTATGACTGTAGAAGGTCTGTATGTCCCGGGATTCTACAGTATATCTTACGATGCGGAAGGGAAAATATCAGGGAGACATCAATCAGAAGGTACGCCTGAAAATATAAGAAGGCGTTATTTAAAAGATATATCAGCGTCAAAAATGATGACATCGATTATTACATCCGAAACAGAATTCTCCGAAATGTATCTGATTGAAGCAATGAGAGGATGTCCATGGAATTGCAGGTTCTGCGTGGCTGGTAAGATATACAATCCTCCGAGGAAGAAAGATTTGCAGGCGATTGAAGATGAGATTCAAAAGGCCTTATTCAGGACAAAAAGGATAGGCCTGATAGGCCCGTCGCTTTCGGATTATCCATATATAAAGGATGTACTGAAAATCCCCGGGGTAAATTTTTCGATTACTTCATTAAGGGCAAGCACAAAGAGCGCTGAATTAGTGAGTCTTATGAAAGGTCATAAGAGCGTATCAATTGCACCTGAGGCAGGGACAGAGCGGCTTAGAAAGGTTATCAACAAAAGGATTACAGAGAAGGATATACTCTATACTTCAGATCTCTTTTTTGCCGGGGGTATTGAAACCCTGAGACTTTATTTTATGGTAGGCCTTCCTACAGAAACAAGAGAAGATATAGATGGTATAGTTAATCTTGTAAAAAAGATAAGAAATGTTTCAGCAAAAGGCTACATCACGTTAACCATCAGCACCTTTGTTTTAAAACCATTTACGCCCTTCCAGTGGCATACGATGGAATCCCTTATAGAAGTTAAGGAAAGGTTAAGGATGATCAAGAAAGGTCTTTTACCAATAAGGGGTGTCAAGGTGTTTCATGACGTCCCAAAATATGCATATATGCAGGGATTATTTTCTATGGGAGACAGACGGGTATCAAGAGTACTCGAAAATATGTCAAAGAATCAGGACTGGATAAAGGCAGCAGAGGAAGCTGGGCTCACTAAAGATTTTTAT
This sequence comes from Thermodesulfovibrionia bacterium, assembly GCA_041500225.1. Taxonomy (GTDB): domain Bacteria; phylum Nitrospirota; class Thermodesulfovibrionia; order Thermodesulfovibrionales; family SM23-35; genus 0-14-3-00-41-53. Next base: position 9,311 of record JBGQLV010000041.1, read on the forward strand.
ATCTTTAGAAAAAAAGAATTCAGTGAAATCCTGCCATGGGATTTTATTGATATGGGGATAGCGAAAGATAAGTTATGGGCAGAGTACCAGGAAGCCCTTTCGCTTGACTGAAAATTAAAGTCAAAAGATAAAGGATGAATGCTTCTCCTTGATGACATAGTTAAGACCCTGTGATACTATATAGCATTGCCTTACCATTGTAGCCATATCAGGGTTTATTAAGATGAGCGAGATAAAGAGTGAAGTGATAGATACAGCGCTTCTTGAGAATATAAAGAATATATATAGAAAAATCTCATACGCTGCTATAAGGTCAGGCAGAAACCCTTTTGATATAAAACTCGTTGCTGTTACAAAGACAGTTGGTATTGATAAGATAAAAGAAGCTATAGATTTGGGGCTTAGGGTATTTGGAGAGAACAGGGTTCAGGAGGCGCAAAAGAAAATTGCGGATTTCAGACTACAGATTACAGATTGTAAAGTCGAGTGGCATCTGGTCGGACACCTCCAGAAAAACAAGGCAAAGACTGCTGTACAGCTCTTTGACCTGATTCACTCACTTGATTCAATAGGGCTTGCGGAAGAGTTGAATAAACATGCTGAGAGGGACAGTAAAATACAGAGGGTTTTAGTGCAGGTAAAAGTTTCTGAGGAAGAAACAAAACATGGGGTTGCGAGAGAAAACCTCATTGATTTAATTAAGGCTGTATCAGTTATGAAAAACCTGAAGCTCGAAGGTCTGATGATCATGCCGCCATTCTTCGATAATCCCAAGATGGCAAGGCCATTTTTCAAAGAACTAAGGAAATTAAGGGATAAAGCTGAGGAATCAGTCCCGAAAGCTTTCGGGAATAAACTACCCGAACTTTCTATGGGCATGACAAATGATTTTGAGGTTGCAATAGAGGAAGGGGCAACAATGGTAAGGATAGGGACTGGGATATTTGGAGAAAGGAGATGAATTGATGATCGGGTTTATTGGTGGTGGGAATATGGCAGAGGCAATTATTAAAGGTATATTTGGTAAGCGCGGCAGGGATATAATGGTCTCTGAGCCAAGGGATGAGAGACGCGCATATCTTGAATATACATACAAGATAAATACCACTTCCGACAATAAAGAGGTGGTCAAGAGTTGCAATATCATAATACTTGCCGTAAAACCTCAGAATATGGACAGTGTCAGTGCCGAGATATCAGATGCAATCTCGAGCGATAAAATAGTAGTATCAATTGCTGCTGGTATAACACTTTCTTATCTTTCATCAAGGCTTAAGACCTCAAAGATAATCCGTGTCATGCCGAACACTCCTGCACTTGTTCAGGAAGGGATGTCTGTCCTTTCGATGTGTGAATGTATTCATGATAAAGAGATGAATTTAATACGTGATATCTTTATGTCCATTGGAAAAGTTATGGTTCTGCCTGAAAAATATATGGATGCTGTAACCGCAGTTTCCGGGAGCGGACCCGCATTCATCGCACTATTTGTTGAAAAGATGATAGATGCAGGTATTACAATGGGTCTCAGCAAGGACAATGCCTCTGCACTTGCTATACAGACTCTCATAGGTACAGCAAAATTGTTGGAAACAGGCATGCCACCGGATAAACTCAGGGAAATGGTTACATCTCCAGGAGGCACTACAGCAGCAGGTCTTAAGGTCTTTGAAGAGAAGGGGCTTAAGGATATTGTTGCTGCCGTAGTCGAAGCGGCTGCGAACAGGTCAAAGGAATTAGGAAAGGAATAGATGTTCATATTTGCAAATTTACTGCTTGCTATAGCTAAGATACTCGACATATTGCTTACTGTTTATATGTGGATAGTAATCATCAGAGCATTGATAAGCTGGGTTAATCCCGACCCCTATAATCCCATCGTTAAGTTTCTGCGTGCTGCTACAGAACCTGTTTTCAGACCAATCAGAAAGGTTATCGGATACAGATTGGGCATCATTGACATATCACCAATGGTTGTAATACTCGCTATAATATTTGTAAAGTATTTTCTTATAGGTTCTTTAATAGAGCTTGCCTATAAATTAAAAAGAGGGGGCATTATATGAGAATAACACCGCTTGATATTCAGCAGAAACAATTCCCCATGAAGTTCAGGGGATTTGATGTTGAAGAAGTTTACGCATTTCTTGAGGTAATCAGGGAAGAGATGGAGGATCTGCTCAGAGAAAATGCATCGCTCAAAGAGAGCGCGCAGAGGGCTGAGAATCAGATTAAAGAGTACAGAGATATGGAAACCACGCTAAGAGAGACTCTTCTGACTGCCCAGCAGATGGTTGAGGACTACAAAACAAATGCAAAGAAAGAGGCGGAACTCATTGTGAAGGAGTCTGAACTCAGGGCAGATACTTTAATTAAACAGGCACAGGAAAAGGTTATAAAGATTCACGAAGATATAGTTGACCTGAAAGGTATAAGGACCCATTTTAAGGAAGAGCTAAAAAGGATGGTTGAAGGCCATTTGAAGATGATCGAGTTTGATAAAGAGAGAGAGCAAGAAGAGGGAGGCATGAAGGGAGAATGAAGTATAATGCCCTGAAGGGTATGCAGGATATCTTTTCACCTGATATATATATATGGCAAAAGGTTGAAGAAGTTGCAAAGGATGTATTCTCCGTTTATGGTTTTCAAGAATTACGGGCACCAATAATTGAGTCAACTGACATATTTGTGAGAAGTATAGGCGAAACTACTGATATTGTCGAAAAAGAGATGTATACATTCTCTGATAAGGCAGGTAGGCATATCACCCTCCGTCCAGAGGGGACAGCGCCTGTTGTCAGGTGTTATGTTGAGAATCACCTTTATAACCTCCCCTCGCCGCAGAAATTTTTTTACTCAGGCCCGATGTTCAGATACGAAAGGCCCCAGGCAGGCCGTTTCAGGCAGTTCTTTCAAATAGGTGCTGAGGCATTCGGCGTTGGAGAACCAAAGATTGACGCTGAGATACTCTCAATGCTCAGACTTTTTTTTGAGAGACTTGGGCTAAAAGAACTTAATTTTGAGGTTAATTCCATCGGCTGTGAGAAATGCAGGCCTGATTACAGAAAAGCCCTCCTTAATTTCTTCTCAGACAGGATTGACGGGCTTTGTCCTGATTGTAAAAGAAGATTTGACTATAACCCTCTCAGAATACTTGACTGTAAGGTAGATACATGCATAAAACTCAGGGAAGGCGCACCCAGTGTCACAGATTTTCTGTGCGGCGAATGTAAAGAACATTTTAATACACTCCTGTCTCTGTTAAATTTGCTTAATGTCCCTTATGTTGTAAACCCTGATATGGTCAGGGGACTTGATTATTACACAAGGACAACCTTTGAGGTTACAACTAAAGACCTCGGCGCTCAAAATGCAGTGGCTGCAGGAGGCCGCTATGACAGACTCGTTGAGGACTTCGGAGGTCCTCCTACACCTGCAATCGGGTTTGCAATTGGAATGGAAAGGATTACAACACTTCTCAAGTCATCAAGCAACCAGAAAATCCCTATCCCCAAGGTTTTCATTGCCGCAATCGGTACTCCTGCTGAAAAAGAAGGTCTTGTTATTGCAGACAGGCTCAGGGATAAGGGGATTTGGGTTGAAGTTGGATATGCAGGTAATTCTTTAAAGAGTCAATTGAGAAGGGCAGACAGATTATCATCTGCTTATGTCCTGATAATAGGCGATGATGAAATTAATTCCGGGAAATTGAAATGGAAGCGTCTCTCAGACAGTAGTCAAGGGGAGATATTATTCGGTGAGGTGCAGAATTTCTTTAAATTAAGATAAATTCATTATGCCGCGCATATTTGACGTCATAGATCTGCAGCTTCTTCCTGCATTTAAAAAAACACTTCAGTCAGCTATTCGTGCTGATTTCTGCGTAGGATATTTCAGTTTTAAGGAGAGGAGATTATTGAGATAAACTTGAAGTCACAAATTGTGATTTCAAACGGAGGAAGGAATGTCTGATATTATTCCACTGGAGACAATTGAACGGCGCATTCTTTTGATTCGAGGACAAAAGGTTATGCTTGATCGAGACTTAGCCCAATTATATGGTGTAGAAACACGGGTCTTAAATCAGGCAATACGCAGGAATATTGACCGGTTTCCCGCTGATTTCATGTTCACTTTGACCCGCGACGAGATCATGAGGATATCACAAATTGTGATATCCTCCAGCCACGAAACAATAAAATTCTCTAAAAACGTAATGGCATTCACAGAACAGGGTGTGGCCATGCTTTCGAGTGTTTTAAACAGCAAAAGTGCTGTGCAAGTTAATATTGCCATCATGAGGGTATTCGTTAAATTAAGAGAAATGATAGCTTCCAATAAAGAACTGGCCAAGAGGCTCGATAAACTTGAGAAAAAATACGACGTCCAGTTCAAGGTTGTTTTTGATGCTATCCGTGAGTTGATGACCCCTCCGGAACCAAAACGCCGGCGAATTGGATTTCTTCGAGAAGAAGATGAGAAACATTTAAAGAGGAGTAAGGGGTAATTTAGAAATATGGTAATAAGAAAAGGAGAAGATTTAACAAAAGAAAAACTCAAGCTGAAGTTGCTTGCTGGTGTAATTGGATTCTTAATCTTTGATGGGGTAAGGGTTTGATATGGATAATGATCTTTATAAAAAACGGCAAGAAAAAATTATAACTGGTGAAAAATCAGAAATTATTAAATTTGGTAGAAGTCGTTCTGGGGTCTGGCTTGTTTATTGTGATTTCTCTTAAAGTGCCAAAGTGCCGACTTTAACCAAAAGTACTTCACAAGGAGTGAGCATTATGAGAAAGCTAAAGAATATACATCCCGGTGAGATTCTGAAAGAGGAGTTTCTGGAACCAATGGGGATAACTGTCTACCGTCTTTCAAGAGAGACGGGACTCTCTCAGACGAGGTTGAGCCAGATTATCAAAGGAAGCCGCAGCATTACTGCGGAGACGGCTGTGAAACTCGGGAAATTTTTTAATATCCCCGCTGAATTCTGGATGAATTTGCAATCGCTTTATGATCTTGAGGAAGCCCATGAGCAATACAAAAAAGAGCTTAAATCCATCCATCCAATTCAGGAGCTTAAAAACAGTTTTGCAACAGTTGCTTGAGAAGATACTCCAAAGTCCTATTGAATAGCTGCCCGCGATTTTGGAGAGTTGATGTCTGGAAACTATTACCTCACCCGCCGCCCATCCCGTCCGCCCCGAAAATAGTGCAATAGTACAGAAGTGCAGATGAATATACAGCCTGAGAAAAGATTTATTGGAAATGCAGGTAAATAGGGAAATTCACCCTACAATATCAAGCTCTCTTACTCTAAACCCTACCCCTAAATCCTCAGCAATCTTTCTGCATTTCACCACATCGACTCCCTCATGGGTAACAACTGTAACCTGTACATTAAATATGAATTTTTTTGCTTCTTTGATAAAAAACAGGATTTCACTGTAAGCGTTTTTGAAGGAAGGCCTGCAGATTTTATTGTATGTCTCTTCATCATGAGCATCAAGGCTTATAGAGATGCTATCAACAATGCCTTTTAGCTCGGGAAGGATATTTCTACCGTGTATCAGGTTTCCGTGGCCGTTTGTATTTATCCTGACTCTACCTTTGTTCTGTTTTATCCATGCTGCAACACTTTTAACGAGATCAATCCTCAGGAGCGGCTCTCCATAACCACAGAATACAACCTCTCTATATTGTGAGGGGTCGCCTATCGCATCCTTAAGCTCTTCTTCTGTAGGTTCCTCTGAAAGTCTCAGGTTATGGCCTTTCACATAATCTGAGTGGAATCTTATGCAAAAGGAGCATTCATTTGTACATCGGTTCGTGATATTAAGATAAAGGTTATCCCTTATCTTATAGACTATTTCACCTTTTTCAGGCATCTGACCTATCTTGAAAAGTCTCTTTGCATTTATTGTCGTAATCCTCGACAGGTCTTCGAGGGTAATGCCTCTGAGTTCCGCAATTGCCTTTGCAGTATGCACAATATACGAAGGCTCATTCCTCCTTCCTCTGAATGGCTCAGGTGTAAGATATGGCGCATCTGTTTCAATAAGCAGATAATCATCAGGGATCATCTTTGCAATTTCCTTTGGCTTTCTGGCATTTTTGAATGTTACAGGGCCTGCAATGGATATATAAAAACCCATTGCCATTGCCCTCTCTGCCATGTCTATATCACCAGAAAAGCAATGTAAGACACCTTTGTTTATTCCAGATTCCTTAATGATTTCGAGGGTATCTCTTTTTGCCTCCCTGCTGTGTATAATTACTGGAAAATTGATCTCCTTTGCAAATTGTAGCTGCTTTATAAATACTTCACGCTGAATCTCTCGCGGAGAATTATCATAATGGTAATCAAGGCCAATTTCACCAATAGCAACCACCTTTGGATTTAGTTCGGAGTTTAAATCCTGCATCTTGCATCTTGCATCCTGCATCCTGTATAGAGTTACCCATGTTTTAATCTGATTGAATATATCTTCTGTGAAATCTTTTGCATCATGTGGATGAAATCCGACGGATGAGTAAATGAAATCATATTTCTTCGAAAGCTCAAGACCTCCTATATTGCCTTTTAAATCAGAGCCGATAGTAATTATTGCCTCTATGCCCGCATCTTTAGCCCTCTTGATAACTTCATCCCTATCCGGATTAAATTCATCCATCTCGAGATGGCAGTGGGTATCAATTAAGCTAAGAGCTATGAGCTGAGAGCTAAAAGCTGAATTATGCACCGAATTTCTTGAGTCTGCCTGCATTGGCAAGGGCTAACGGCATGAGATTGACTGTGGGGAAAATACCTAATTCCCCCTTTATACATTCCCTTTCGGTGAATGCCTTACAGGTATCGCCAAACACGTAAGGAGACTTTAAAAGAAGAGGCACAGGATGCCAGCTATGGCTTTTAAGGACAGAAGGGGTTGAGTGATCACCTGTTATTATAATCACATCAGGATTGAGATTGAGTATTTCGGGTAAGATAGTATCAAATTCTTCAATCTTTGAGACTTTACCGCTGAAGTTTCCATCCTCGGCATACGAGTCAATTTTTTTCACATGCAGGAAGAAAAAGTCATAGTCATCATAATTCTTTTTAAGGAAATCAATCTCCTCTCTTATATCCCCTTTTAGTGCAGGTGCATTCATTCCGATTAAGCTTGCAAGGCCGCGATACATGGGATATACGGCAATGCATAGGGCTTTAAGTCCATAAACTTCATCAAATTTAGGCATGTGAGGCACTTGTGAAAATCCACGAAGGAGGATGAAGTTTGCTGTTGGTTCATTTTTTATAATATCTAAAATACTGGATATTAATTTTTCAACAACCTTTGCAACTTTCTCTGCCTGTGGTGTTTCAGATGTTACGGAAACAGGTCTTTTCCCTTCTTTCTGCGGGTCTGTATCTTTTATCGAGGCAGAACCCTTTGGTAAGGGCTTAGGGAATCTGAGCACCGCAGCAAACCTGTGCTCCATCCCTGGCCTGAAGATTATTTCGACATTATCAATTCTTTTAATCTTTTCCTGAAGTCTCTCGGTAATCTTTCTGCTTTCATTTGTGGGAATCCTCCCGGCGCGTCTGTCCTTAACAATGCCATTCTCGATGGTAGCATAATTTATACGTACGGCAACATCTGTCTTCTTTAATTCTATTCCAAGTCCAAGTGCCTCAAGAACACCCCTCCCTATCTGCCACTCTACCGGGTCATAACCAAAAAGCGATAGGTGTCCTGGTCCGCTTCCTGGAGTAATTCCTATGGCAACAGGGATGTGAAGCCCGCATGCAGACTTTTTTGCAAGCGCATCCAGGTTCGGTTTATCTGCGATTTCAAGCTCTGTTTTTCCGTTTGCAGGAAGCCCTCCAAGCCCGTCAAGAACAATAAGAAGTATTTTGGTGTTGTTTTTCTGTATTAAGTCCTTAATTAATTTTTGCATGATAGTTGAAATATTACTCGAAACGGGTGAAGGTTTTCAAGTAATTGATTCTAATTAAAAACTTGTTTATTTTTTAGTCCAGTTTCCGTTGACGTCCTGAACCCACCATCCTTTTTTAGCAGAATCGCGTCTGATTGATGCAAATTGTTCAACAGCCTGCGGCATCACCTGATTAAGATTTGCCTCATTTTCTGGCACCCTGTTTATCCTAATAATTGCCTTTGCCATTCCTTTCATAACAGTTCTTCTGTTTTCGTTTTCCTTGTCAACAATTTTTTTATCGGTCTCATTCAATGTGCCTTCTCTAACGACAAGCAATCCGTCTTTTCCCTCTCCTACAACCCCACTATCCCTAAGTCTGTCTATATCAGTAATCCTGGCTCCCATTTCCTTATATGCATTAACAACATCTGGCATCTTTTTTACAGTTTCTGAAATCTTGTCTGCAACTCCAGCCTCCTGAGCATATGCAGATGCAAATAGTTCAAATTTTATTGAACTCTCTGGCTTGCCTTCGGGTTTCTTTTCATCAGGCTTTTTGTCGGAACCCATAAGCTCTTTCTCTAAAGTTTTATAAGCCTCTTTCACGTCTTTTTCTGGGAAATAAATATTAACCGTAATAACAGCACATGAAACCAGAATGAAAAAAAATACAACTGTGAGAAGCTTGATCTTTCTTTTCATGTTAATCCTCCTTTATTTACATGATACATCTATTGATCTTTCTTTGCCCTCTGGGCTGCCTCTATTATCGACCACATAAGGTGATCAATCGAAATCCTGTTGTTTAAAGGTGCAACCTTTACAGAAAGGTCTTTAATACCAAGGAAATTCCTGTTCGATATCTCGAGTTCTTTAAAGATGACAAAGCCATTCTGCAGATATAAGCTCATAACCCCTTTATCAAACTTTCTGTCTCCAAGATAAGCTTTCAGGGAAGGCCCTCCAATTTTCTGTAAAAATTCCCTGCTTATTTTAGTTTTTTCGTCAGCAGTATTATAAGTCCAGAAATCTGCCTTGCCGATGAGATGTGATATACCAGCACCTGTCCCTTTTAAATTTGCGATACCGTTTACCTTCCCGGATATATATCCCTTAATAGGTTCAATATCTTCACAGAGTTTTGTTAGGCTGAGTCCTTCCAAAAGAATACCTGCTCTGTAATTGAGCTCATCAGAGATATCAACAACAGCAGAGCCATTCAGCCTTCCTCCGAATATATTACCACTAAAACTTCCAATGTTCAAAACACTTCCTTCCTGTTTGATCCAGATATTTATATTTTCTAAAAAATTAAATCCATAATTCAAAGAGCTGATTGTTATCCTGCTGTAATCATCCTCCGAGGTCTTCTGAGAATAGTACTTACTTAGATTATCAAATTCTGAACTTTCAAAAGATGGCAATTTTGTTTTTTGTTTATCATCTAATAATCCCCCCTTCCCCCCTTTGCCAAAGAGGGGCGAGGAGGGATTATTTGGTCTACTATATGCTATGGGCATCATTCCATTGACCGGACCTATGGAGTATTCACCATTTTCTCCTTGAAGTATAAATTCTTTTATCCTTAATGATCCGTTTACGCTTAACCCGATGTTTCCATAATGAATCTTGACCTCTGATGATACAGAGCCATCCAGTCCAGCATATAGAAGGCTATCAGGGAATATTTCCCAGAAGGCTTCTCTGATATCTGCGGCTTTAATCTCTGGCTGAATAATTTTTATTTCTATTGCCCTGTCTTTTTGTAAAGCTCTTTTTATATTTCCTGAGATGTTTGCAGTTATCTTTCCAATATTCGTATCTGCTTTAAAACTTATATCTTTATCTTTTAAATGAAATTTTATTTGTAAAAAGGCATCCTTAAGAATATTCTTCTTGCTATCCATTTTCAAAGCGACTTTTCTAAAAAAAACAGTGCCTGATATTTCAGGCAGCCACTCTTTGAGTGCTCCTTTAATATGGATAGTATCTGATGTCATTACTCCACTTGCCGTTAAATCGTCTCTGACACTGAATGCTGAAAGGTCTATCTTGTTGATTTTAATCTCAGAGCTATAAACAGGATTCTTTATTATATCTGTGATCAATGCATTTACTCGTAGTGATAGAATTTCATCTGAATATAATGAAAAGTCTTTAATGTGAATGGACCCTTCACGCATGTTTAAAAAAGCATCCGTACTGAACAGTATATTTTTTATCTCGTTGCGCAGGAAAAGTACTCCTGCATTTTTAATGCTAAATTTCGATTTTAAATCCACCCCTGTTTCTGTATCACCTTCTATATCAAGGTTTACGGTAATCTTTATTTGCTCTGTATTTATTTTGTACCTGTAGAAAATTTCTTTGAATGCTGTAAGGGATATGTCTTCAGAGAAGATAGATATCTTAAATTTCTTTGGTTCGCCCTTAAGATAAGCCCACCCGTCAATCCCTATCCTGCTGCCTCCGGCATATGATGTACTGCCTTTTAATAAAGTCTTAGTGCCGGATTCTGAAGAGATGTTTTTAAGATGTAAATTTATATTATCGCCCCTGTATATTCTATTTCTATTGAATTCAATCATACCCGTATTAATTGTGAATTCATCCACCTGATATTTAAAAGTGGGTTTTCTTTTTAAAAAATGCATAAGTTTGTCTGAAATATTAAATTTGCCATTCTTATCTCTTTCTACTGATAGTTCAGGTGAATAAACAATTATATTCTTGAAATAGAATCTACCCCTGGAAAGCTCACTGTACTTTATTTTTAAATAAATCTTCTTTATCTTAAGAAGCTCTCCTGAAACAAAACCTTCCGGATTTTTAATAGTGATGTTATAAAGGTTTATACCTGATGAAGGACTTAATGGATTGAATGATAGATCTCCGATTTCAACCTTCTGTCCGATAAACGAGGTTGACTTATCAGATATTTTCGCAACTAATGTCTTCTTTAAGTCAAGATAGTAAAAATAAGCGAGGGCAATAAGAACAATTAAAATCGTTACTAATATAGCAGAGGTTATTTTAAAGATTCGCTTGATATCCAATACCCGGTTTAATAAAATTCTTTCAAAGCAGTCTCTAATCTTGATTGGTCAAAGGATTGTCTCATTAAGGGATTATCCTTAATTACAGGGATTCTTTCCTCTAAAATAGGACGATGGTTTTTATAGATTATACCGGTGGGAATACGTTCTCCCCATTCAAGTGCCTTTTTAAATGCCTCAATCCTGTCTTCAGGGTTGTATTCAGGTTCTACGTGATAGACCCTTTGTTTATACCATTCATAAGTGTTAATTTTATTGAATGTCACGCATGGCTGGAGTATATCAAGCAGTGAAAAGCCTTTATGGAGAATAGATGCCTTCATAAGCTCTTTTAAATATCCCATATCACCTGCAAAACCTCTGGCAACAAAGCTGCAATCAATAGCTATTGCCAGAGCTATGGGATTTAGCTGCTCTGAAAAAACCCCAAAGGGCTGATTTTTTGTAACCATTCCTTCCAGACTTGTGGGAGAGGCCTGACCCTTTGTGAGTCCATATATCTGGTTGTCATGTACAAAGAGTTTCACATTGATATTCCTTCTCATTGCATGAATCAGGTGGTTACCGCCTTCACCATAACAGTCCCCGTCTCCCGCAACAGCAATTACAAGCATCTCATGATTGGAAAGCCTTAGCCCTGTTGCAACCGGAAGGGTCCTTCCATGAAGGCCATTGAAGGTATTGCACTTCAGATAGTGGGGGAGTTTGCCTGCCTGACCTATTCCAGATACGACTGTGAATTGATGGGGATCTATGCCGAGTTCAACCATGGTATCTTTAAATGCCTTAAGGATTCCGAAATCCCCGCATCCAGGACACCATGCCGGCGTCTGCCCTTTATAATCTTCCAATGTGGACATCTAATTCTCGTGATAACCCTTCTAATGTAAAAGGCCTTCCATCAAATTTATTAATCCTATATTTAAATTCGAATCCTGTCTCTGCTCGCATAAGGCGTGCAAACTGTCCTGAAGCATTATTTTCTATGCATATCGTTAGTTTTGCTTTGTTCAAGAGGGTTAAATAATCAAATTCCACCCTCCCCCTTGCCCCCTCCCCTTGAGGGAGGGGGGTGGGGGAGGGGTTCTTTTCTGTTAATGGGAATGGATAGATTTCACTGAAGTGCAACATGGCTATGTTTTTGCTTTTTGACAATACATCAACCGCCTCTTTCACCACCCCAAATGTAGAGCCCCATCCGACAATTAATATCTCTGGTTGACTGCTGCCGTAGAGGGATGGCGGCTCTATCTCCTGCTTGATGAGTGGCAATTTTTTTAACAGCCTCTTTTGCACCATCTTTATCCTTGTTTCAGCATCTTCTATTATATGGCCTTCTTCATTGTGTTCATCGCTGTCTGTTACAACTAAGTATTTTGAATCTCCAGGGACACCTAAAGGTGATATCCCAGTTTCTGTAAATGCATGCCTTTTGTATTCTTTAAGGCTTTTAAACGTTTCTCCTCTTATCCTATAATCGTTAAATTTAATCTTGCTTAAATCAAATTCTTCAAATGTCCATTCGGAATCAGCAAGGTATTGATCAAAGATCACAATGGCAGGTATCTGGTATTTTTCTGCCATATCAAATGCCTTATTTGTAAGATAAAATGCCTGCTCTGGCGTGCCTGGTGCAAAGATAACCCTCGGGAATTCTCCGTGAGCAGTATGTATGGCAAATAATAAATCAGCCTGTTCTGTCCTCGTTGGCAGTCCGGTGGCAGGTGCCGGTCTTTGGCCAAGGGCAATAACAATGGGAGTCTCTGTCATTCCTGCTAATGACAGCCCTTCTACCATTAATGCAAATCCTCCTCCTGCGGTTCCTGTCATAGCCCTGACCCCTGCAAATGATGCACCTAATGCCATGTTTATGGCTGCAATCTCATCTTCTGCCTGTTCTACAACAATTCCGTAATCTTTTCCCTTACCCGCGAGATAATTCATTATCCCTGTGGAAGGTGTCATGGGATATGCTGAATAAAATTTACAGCCGGAGCTTATTGCCCCAAGTCCTATAGCATCAACTCCGCTTATGAGCATTTTGGGGTTAGATATCGGGATAGCAGAAAAAGAACATTGAATACACTCCTTTATCGCATAATTGTGGCCAGCCATGGCAGTATTAATATTTGCTTTGACTATGTCTTCACCTTTCTTCTTAAATGTATTTTTTATAATTTCGAAGAGGATGTCTAACCTGATTTTCAGCATGCCTAATACCGCTCCGGTTGCAACTGTATTTGCCATTATTTTGTTTCCGCCATGTTCGATTGCTAAATTTACGAAAGGGATATCGAGGAAATTAGGAGTTTCATACTTTTTCTTTAATGAGGATGAGTCATATACTATCAGCCCATCTTTTGATAGTTCCTTTTCATGAAGAGATATGCTTTCTTTATCCAGAGCTACAATGATATCAATTCTGTCTCTGGATGCCATTACAGGCCCATCTGAGAATCTTATCTGAAAAAAATTATGCCCACCTCTTATGCGAGATTCATAATCCTGATGAGTAAAGACATGGAACCCTGCCCTTGAAAAGACCCTTGCAAGAGTATCACCTATTGTCTGAATGCCCTGTCCAGCCTCACCACCTATTTTTATTGTATAGTCCACAGAAATACATCTCCTTTAATTCTCCCTTTGGCAAGGGGGATAGAGAGTTGCATCCTATACAAAACTTCTCCTCAAATCGTTCAACCATACAATATGTCTTTTCTCCTCATTTATAATCGTATCTATAACCTTTTTTTCTTTTATCCCCTCTCTCAGGGTATGGTAATAAAGCAGCGTTTCCCTCTCAAAACCAAGTGCAAAATTAATAGCGTCTAATGCTGTTTTCACCTTTTCAAGTGCTGGCAGGGATTTACCTTTACCAAGGAAAAACTCTGAATCAACAATAGCCCTCAAGTATTGTGAGACCTCTTCCCATCCCCCTGGTTCTTCATCCCTTATTTTGTTCTTTAGTTCAGAGAAGGTTTTTTCATGCTTTAATTCCTGGGATGCAAGCGTTTCAAAAAGTTTTTTTAATTCGTTATTTTTTTTGAATTTCTTCGCCATTGTAATATAAAATTTATTACCAAGTTTTTCTGTCTGAACAGCCTGTTCAATAACTTCTCTTATTGAAAATTCCCCCATATTCCCTCCTCTAATTTTGATTAATAGTTGATTATACTCACCGATTGCATTAAATTACTGACAGGGCAGATGTGCTGAAAAAGGCCGTCCAGCGACTCCTCAGAGACCTTTTGCATAGCCAGCCAGCCTCTATCCAAAATACACTTACCGTGAGATTTGCAGTCATGTGTATCATAATAAATTCCTGCCGCTTTGACGGGGTTTTTCAGCATGTCTGCCCCGTCTTTTTTTTGTAACGTTTAGGTATAATCAAATTTTAATGCATATGCCCTTCACTGTGTCCACCTGAAATCACATAAACTGCATCACCTTTTCCACTATTATCCATAAGATATGTTTCTTCTCCTTTAAGGTAAAATGCCTGCCCCTGTTTTAAGCTAAAAGTTTGTGTATCTCTACGAAGCAAAACTTCACCCTGTGCAAGAAATATTATCTCTTCATGCCCTTTACCCGGCTTAATAGGTCTTCCTTTTTCCCCGGGGTTTAAAACGCCATATATAAAGTAACAGGCATGAGTGTGTAAGTCTGCTGAACCGAGTACATATTCACCGTTATGCTTCAAAGCGAGGTCGAGGACATTATAGATTTTCATCTTTATCCCGTATACATAGTTTACAAATAATTCAAGTTGCACCTACAAGTTTAACTTCTGTTAATTATATCGTCAATAGCAATAATCTTTGTTTCAAGGAGATGTCCTAATAAGATAAAACCACCACACGGCAAAGCCTTCTCTTTTTTTTGGATAAAATCACAATCACTTTCATAAAAAGAACATCTAATGCACATATGCTGAATTAATGTTCTCTCTGTTGCAGCATAGAGCTTCTTATCAGACTTTTCGAAAGCTATCTCCTTACCTTTTTTTATCAATCTTTCTAATACAAGAAAGCCCATACAGGCAAGTTCATTGGTTTTTACAGGCTTGTAATATGGACAAAAATTTAGACAAAGCTTTTCATCTAAATTTATTTCTTTCATTGGTATAATAATATCAAAGATCAGGCATGTTGTATAATTAAAAAATGAAATATTTTCTTGCCAGAGACGCTGCTATTAAATGGCTCGAAATACCTTCTATTTACCATATTGAAAAGGACGATCTTTATGAGCTTGATAAAGAATCCTTTGAGTTTCTCCAAAATTGTGCATCCCAAGAAAGTTCGGAGTTCGGAGTTCGGAGTTTAAAGAAAGCTCTGAGAGCTTTTATAGACTACTGTTTGAAGGAAGGCATTTTAATTACAGAAAGAGTTTCAGTAAAACGTCCTCCTCTAATAAAATCTCCTGATCCATCCCTGAAGTATCTCGAAATGCAGATAACAAACAAATGCAATTTAAGTTGCAACCATTGTTATATTAGTAATAAAAGTTTTTCAGAGCTTTCAATAAATCAGATAAGGGCTGTTTTAAAAGAATTTGAGGAAATGCAGGGATTAAGGGTTCTTATCACAGGAGGAGAGCCACTTATTCATAGCAGATTTAAAGAGATAAATGAGATGCTTCCTGAATTTTTTGTCAGAAAAGTCTTATTTACAAATGGC